>JALZFJ010000111.1 GCA_030867425.1 Actinomycetota bacterium
TCGTCACCTTCGGCAAGGATCGGCGCGGGTCTACCCCCGCAACAGCGGCGGCGCGACGGGCGAGGCGGGTGTTCGTGATGGCGTTGTAGAGGGAGGGGACGAGGGCGGCGAGGGCGAGCCCCTGGCGGATGTTCCCGGTCGCCTTTTGGAGGAGCGAGAACCCGTGTTTTTGGCCCATCTGGTTGAGGACCTCGGTCTTCATGCTGGCGACGTCCACCTGGGAGGGGCACTCGGCCTTGCACGCCTTGCAGCCGACGCACAGGTCCATGACCTCCTTCATCTTCTCGCCGGTCAGCTCCTCGGGGGGGAGGGTGCCGTCGAGGACCGAGCGCAGCATATTCGCCCGCGCGCGGGTGGTGTCCTGCTCGTCTAAAGTGACCATGTACGAGGGACACATCGTGCCCGAGTTCTTCTTGCGGCAGAAGCCCGACCCGTTGCATAGCTCGACGGCGGAGGCGAACCCGCCCTGATCTGTGAAGTCCAGGTTTGTGCCTACAGGCAGTCGCTTGCGCCCGGGACCGATGCGGAGCTGTTCATCCATCGGGGGCGGGTCCACGATTACGCCGGGGTTTAGCACCCCTTCGGGGTCCCAGGCCTCCTTTATCTCGGAAAACGCACGCAGGATCTCCGGGCCATACATCCTCTCAAGGAACTCCGAGCGCGAGAGACCGTCGCCGTGCTCGCCAGAGATAGAACCCCCGAGCTCGTGCACGAGGTCGGCCACTTCCTCGGCGATGCGCCGCATTCTCTTCACGCCCTCCGGATCCGAGGTGTCCAAAGCCGGACGGACGTGCAGCGTCCCGACCGACGCGTGACCGTAGAAGCAGGCCCAAGTGTCGTTCTCCTCGACGATCTCCTCGAAGCGCACCACGAACTCCTCCAGCCGATCCGCAGGCACCGCCGCGTCCTCGACGAAGGCGACTGGCTTCTCCTTGTCGGTCGTCCCCAAGAGCAGCGGCAGGATGGACTTGCGAAGCTTGCCCGTCTGGGCCATCTCTTCCTTCGTCCGCAAGGGCACCGCCACCCGCGCCCCCACCCTTTCGGCCAGCTCGTCCAGCCCCTCGAAACGCTCGTCCAACTCTTCCTGCGTGCCGCTCCACTCGACGATCAGCACCGCCTTCGGCTCTCTCCTGACAAAACGGGTTGAACCCTTATAGGCGGGGGTCGCGCGCGCTCGGCCTATCGCCACGTCGTCCAAAAGCTCGATCGCCGAGGGGCTCTCCTTGAGCAACTCGACCGTCGCGCGGGCTGAGGCCGCCAGCGAGTCGAACTCGAACGAAGCCATCGCCCGCGCCGGAGGCAGCTCCTGAAGGCGAAAGTCCCCGCGGGTAATGACAGCCAAAGTCCCCTCAGACCCACAGACGAGCCGCGTCAGGTCCACGGTATCCGGATCTATCAAGGCGTCGAGGCCGTAGCCGGAGACGCGACGGATTAGCTCGGGGAAGCGACGTCTTATCTCGTTTTTGTACCGCTCGCCCACCACAAGGGCATTCTTCAAAAGCCGGGCTTCGGTCCCTCCTCTCCTGGCGCGCCGTTCGGCTTCATCTCTGGGCAACGGCTTCAGCTCGACGGTCTCGCCGCTCGCGAGGACGCAGCGAAGGCCCAATATCTGGTCCGCGGTCATCCCGTAGACGAGCGAGCGCATACCGGCCGAGTTGTTGCCGACCATGCCGCCCAAAGTAGCCACGTCCGCGGTCGAGGTGTCGGCCCCGAAGACGAGGCCGTGCGGTTCGACGAGTCCGTTTAGCTCCGCCTGTATAACCCCCGGCTCCACGGAGCACCGCCGCCCGTCGTGGTCCACCTCGATCACCCGCTGCATCAGAGAGGTGTCGAGGGTCATCCCCGGCGCGGTAGCCTGCCCGGCCAGGGACGTGCCTGTGCCGCGCGGGGTGATGGAGAGGCCCAAAGCCCGGGCCGCTGCCAAAGCCTGGCGGACGTCCTCCTCCGAGCGGGCGACGACTACCCCGACCGGTCTTCTGAGGTATATGGAGCCGTCGGTGGACCAGAGGGCCCGGGAGGCCGGGTCGGTGCGGTAATATCCCTCCAGTCGGCCACCGAGGTTTTCTTCGAGTCGGCGCTCTAGGGAGGTCGACGAGTCGAGCATGGTTCCGATACGCTTTCTAGGGCCCCGGAGCGCCAATTCTCAAGTGGACCGTAGCTGGTCTCTTTTGCGCCTCGCGCTCGGCACCCGTGTCGTACAGTCGGGCTTAGTTTACCGGTTCTACGAGCGCGAAGCCGCCCCCGTAAGGGCCGGTTCGAAAAAACGGAGTCCTGGACTTCCGGCGCGCCGCCGCGCTGCCCATCACCTATGCTTTCTAGGGGAGCACCGACCCGGCGGAGTGGCCGGGTAGGGACGCGGCGTCCACCCGACGTCGGTGGTGCTACCGCAGTGTTCCCTCCACGCTCGCAGAGGCTGGGCTCGAATGTGGCGGCACTCCGACGGCCGGTGCGTCTCCGAAAGCGCCGGCCGTCGGGACTGTAAACGCCTCCCGGGGCGCTAAAGGTCGCTTCAGGGTAGACGCTGGACTGATTGGCGCTCGCAACGATGGTTTGACTGGGCCCGGTAGGTTGCCTACACTGCGTGCGGATGGTCGGTTCGACCAGATGTACAGTCGGGAAAGGGGAAAAGTGATGGCCATCGAGAAGTACACGACTACCGTGGTGGGTGCCTACAGCGTGCCCAGATGGTACGAGGTTTTGGAGAAGCAGGTCGAGGCGGGGGCGCTTAATATAGAAGACATGCGAGACGCCCAGTCGCGGGCCTCGCAGGCGGCGATCCTCGAGCAGGAGGCGGCCGGCATCGACGTCTTCAACGGCGGCGAGATGCACCGGCGCCAGAACAACCGCCACGCCCCCCCCAACGCGATGCTCAACTTCTTCTGGCAGAAGATGCCCGGCTTCGAGAAGGACCCGAGCGCCGAGTACGGGCTCGTGACGCGCCCCACGCCGATCACGCCCAAGGACGAGAACGTCACCCATCCAGGAGCCGTGGCCACGGGGAAGATCGAGTACGGGGATTTGGGGCTGGTAGACGAGTTCAGGTTCGTCACCCGCTACGCCAGGGACCCTGAGAAGGTAAAGGTCACCATGACGGGTCCGCACATGCTGGCTAAGGTGGCCCACGACGAGTACTACGACGGGGACCTCTCCCGGATGATGATGGATATAGCGGAGGTGATCAACCAGAACTTCAAGGAGCTCGAAGAGGCGGGTTGCAAGCACATCCAGCTCGACGAACCTTTGTTCGCGGTCGGGGGAATCTCCACGGAAGAGGTCGAAGCGGCCATAGAGGCCAACAACGCTTGCTGGGAGGGTGTCGGCGCCTTCAAGTGGACGCACGTGTGCCAGGGCAACTACTCCGTCAGCGAGGAGTACGACCAGGGCGATCAGATCGGGCACCGCTACTTCGACGTCGAGCAATACCCCACGGAGCTGATCTGCCAGCTGGAGGTCGACGCGATCATGAACGAGGGGGATATGACCCCCGAGTACGAGGGACACCTCAGAAACCAGCAGATCGCGGTAGGAGTTGCGGACGTGCAGGACAAGCACGTAGAGTCACCGGAGGAGTTGGTCGAGCGGATAGACCAGTGGGCGGCGTGGCTACCTGAGGAGCAGACGTTGATCACGAGCAGTTGCGGGATGAACCACCTGCCGCGGGAGGTGGCTTTTGGGAAGTTGGCGGCGATGGCGCAAGCCAGGGACCTCCTGCGCAGCAACGGGCGCTGATCGGCCCACAGAAGTTGCCCGTCACTCCCCGCGCGACTGACGTATGGAGTCGAGCAGTTAGCTGACGTCCGGCACGTAAACCTTCTCTGGCAGGATGCGATCACCGAAGTCGCCGGGGAAGTTCATTATGTAGTCGTAGGCTAGCGCACCGGACACGACGATGCGCACGGGTTAACCTCCTTTGGCTTCTGTCCGGGTCCGCGATTCCGCGCCCAGCAGCTTCATGGTCGCGTGAACGAACATCTTCACGCCGATGGGCAGGGTGTCCTCGTCGATGTCGAAGCTCGGGTGGTGATTCGGGTGGGTGATGCCCTTCTCTTCATTCTGCGTGCCCACCAGGAAGAAGGCCGTCGGAGCAACTCGCTGGTAAGCCGAGAAGTCCTCCCCACCCATAGTCGGGGTCGGCGCCTCGACGGCCTCTTCCCCGAACAGCTCCCGCGCCGTCTCCTCTACTACACGCGCGACCTCCTCGTCGTTGACCACGGGGTCGGGCCCGCGGTAGTACTCGAAGGAGAAGGAGGCCCCATGTGCGTCGGCGACGCCCTTGACGACACGCTCCATCAGCTCGGGGACCTTCTCTCGAACCTCCTCGTCGAAGGCGCGCATTGTCCCTTCCATCTCCGCCTTGTCGGGAATGACGTTGAACGCGGTCCCCCCGACGATCTTCGTCACCGACACAATCGCGGCGTCCCTGGCGTCGGTGTTGCGCGAAACGACGTGCTGGAGGTTCGTCACCACCTGGGCGGCCACCGCCATAGGGTCTACCGTCAGATGCGGCCAACCTGCGTGGCCGCCCGCTCCCTCCACCACGATCTCAAACCTATCCGGCGCGGCCAACACCGCGCCACTACTTATGCCCACCTTGCCCGCCTCGAGCGACGCTGCGAGGTGTAGGCCGATAACCGCGTCCGCCCCGTCTACGACCCCCGCCTCTACCAGCTCCTCGGCCCCGCCGTAGGGCAACTCCTCGGCGTGCTGGAAGACGAAGCGCACCTCGCCGTTGACGTATTCCCTCAGCTCTCCGAGTACCTTGGCGGTGCCGAGCAAGATGGCGATGTGCCCGTCGTGGCCGCAGGCGTGGGCAACGCCCTCATTCTCCGAGGCGAACGGTAACCCCGTCTCCTCTTGCACGGGCAACGCGTCCATATCCGCTCTTATGGCGATTGTGTGGCCAGGGTTTTCGCCCACGAGCCGTGCGAGCACGCTCGTCTCGGTGGGCCTGGAGAGCTCCAAGCCAGCGCCAAAGGACTCCAGCGTCTCGTAGACGAACCGAGAGGTCTCCACCTCCTCGAAGGACAACTCGGGGTTCTGGTGCAGACGACGGCGCCATTCTACGAGCTCGTCCCCGATGTCCTCGACTAGTCTACGGATCGCCGCTGGGTCGATGGCCACCTCCCTCCTCTCCGCGGGGCGATCTCGTGCCTCCCCTGTAGGTGTGGGCCTTGAATTATGCCAATCTCGCGCTCAAAAAGCGAAATTCGCCCCGCGTCCTATCCTCTCAACTCCGCTTCACCCCCATCGGGTGCCCACCGCTACGTGGCTCGGCTAGTCGGGGCCCCTCCCTGCCCTTCGTTCACGTAGAGAGCCGTGCCGTACGCCTCCGAGCGATGTTTATCGAATTCGCCCACCACCCGTGGCACAGTCCCGGTGAGATTTTGCTGTATCAATCCGGCCGGAAATCTGCTATATTGATCTTTTGGCTTGGAGGAGCCGGACTTCACTATGTAAGCCGGCAGAGACCGCGGAGACGAAGGAGTTTTTGCCGTGCGCAGCGTCGTTACTGGCTCGTTGGCCTACGATTACATCATGAACTTTCCTGGCGATTTCAAGGACCACATCCTGGAGGAGAAGGCCCACACCCTGACCGTCAGCTTCCTGCTCGACTCCTTGCGCTGGTCGCGCGGGGGCGTTGCGGGCAACATCGCCTACTCTTTGGCGCTGCTCGGAGAGCGCCCGCTGGTGCTCGCGACGGTGGGAGGAGATTTCGAGGAGTACCGGGAGTGGATGGAGAGCAAGGGCATCGACGCCTCCGGCATCGTCGAGATCGAGGACGACTTCACGGCGTCTGCCTTCATCAACACCGACCAAGCGAACAACCAGATCGTGGCGTTCTACCCCGGGGCGATGGCGCAGGCCAAGGATCTCTCGATCGAGGAGCTGGGCCTGAGCTCCGACGACCTGGTAATTATCTCGCCGACCGACCCCGAAGCGATGACAGGCTACGCCGAGGAGTGCCGCTCTTTAGGCGTCCCGTTCCTCTTTGACCCCGGCAAGCAGACACCCCAACTGGAGGGTGAGCAGATCCTGGCCGGCCTCGAGGGTGCGAGCGTCTTTATCGGCAACGACTATGAGCTCGGCATGATGTCCCGCAAGACAGGCAAGAGCGAGGAGGCGCTTATCGCCTCGGCACCGCTCACGGTGGTCACGCGCGGTGGCGAAGGCTCGACGATCTACACCGACGGGGAGGAGGAGCTGGAGATCCCGGTCGCCCCGATATCGGAGGTGGTCGACCCTACCGGCGCCGGCGACGCCTACATCGCCGGGCTGGTCTTCGGACTGGTGCGCGACTTCCCCCTGGAAGTCACGGGGCGCGTCGCAGCCCTGGCGGCGGCCTACACGGTCGAGCAACACGGGCCCCAAGCACATTCCTACACGCCTAACGAGTTCGCCGAGCGCTACGTGGACGCGTTCGGCCCGTCCGAAGAGGTCGAGACTTTAGCCGAGGAGTCGGCGACACGGTAAGACGATCGCTCGGTAAGAAACGCACGAAGGAGGCTACGATGATAAAGAGCTACGACGTAAAGAACATCGACCTGGCCGATGAGGGCCGCCTGCACATCGAGTGGGCTGAGAAGGAGATGCCGGTCCTGCGCCAGATCCGGGAGCGCTTCGAGAAGGAGCGCCCCTTGGAGGGCTTGCGTATCTCGGCCTGCCTGCACGTCACCTCCGAGACCGCCAACCTGGCGCGCACTCTGGCGGCCGGCGGGGCCGACGTGGTGGTGTGCGCCTCCAACCCACTCTCCACGCAGGACGACGTGGCGGCGTCGCTGGTCGCCCACGAGGAGATACCGGTCTACGCGATCAAGGGCGAGGACAACGAGACCTTCCACAGTCACCTAGAATCCGCGCTTGAGCACAACCCACATATAACCATGGACGACGGCGCGGACCTGGTAACCTTCGTCCTCAAGCAGCGCTCCGACCTGATCGAGAACATGCTAGGCTCGACCGAGGAGACGACGACCGGTCTCAACCGCCTCAAAGCCATGGCCACGGCCGAGGTATTGAAGTTCCCGGTCATAGCCGTTAACGACGCCAACACCAAGTTTCTCTTCGACAACCGCTACGGCACCGGCCAAAGCACCATCGACGGCGTCATCCGGGCGACCAACATCCTCCTGGCCGGCAAGACGTTCGTGGTCGGCGGCTACGGCTACTGCGGACGCGGCATCGCCGAGCGCGCCAGGGGTTTGGGGGCGAACGTGATCGTCACCGAGGTCGACCGGGTCAGGGCTTTGGAGGCGGCAATGGACGGCTACCGGGTGATGCCGATGGCCGAGGCGGCGAAGCTAGCTCACTTCATCGTGACGGCGACCGGCAATAAAGGCGTGATCACCGGCGAACACTTCGCCGCGATGAGGGACGGCGCAATCATCGCCAACAGCGGCCACTTCGACGTAGAGATCGACATCCCGGCTCTGGAGGAGATGAGCGTCGAGAAGCGCCAGCCGCGGGCGTTCGTCGAGCAATATTTTCTCGAGGACGGGCGCGAGATCAACCTCCTCGGGGAGGGTCGCCTGATAAACCTCGCCAGCGCCGAAGGCCACCCGAGCGTCGTCATGGACATGTCGTTCGCGAACCAAGCCCGGGCTGCCGAGTTCCTACTCAACAACAAGGGGAAGCTCGAGCACAAGGTCTACCCACTGCCCGAAGAGGTAGACCGCGAGATCGCTGGCCTCAAGCTCCAGGCTATGGGCATAGATATAGACGAGCTCACGGACGAGCAGGCCCGCTACCTCGCCTCCTGGGAGGAAGGTACCTAAAGGGCAGCACTTACTCCCGCAGTGGACTTGCTTCAGATCCGTAGACACACCGAGACTCGGTGATGACCGTCTACGGAGAGGAAAATGAAGCGCAGTACCGACAAGTTCGAGGTCGTCGAGCGGAAGATCGTTTCGGACCGCTGCGTGGTTCTCGACGTCGCCACAGCAACCAAACTGCCTCCGCTCGGGGCCAACCGTTCGACGGGCGCGGCTGTGGGGGGTACGGACGAGCTGGTGAGCAGCCCGGGCTACGTGCTCTCGGTGCATCGCCGCTACGCGGAGGCCGACTACGACGTCATCTCCACGAATACCCAGGGACTTCCAACGCATAGCGCACTAGCCCGAACTTTGGGCGGCTATGAGTCCGTTCACTGGATGGATCTCGCGCGGCGCGGAATCGGGCTCGCGCGCCGGGCGGTGTCCGATGCCGGGCGCACCGACGAGTGTGCTGTCGCCTTCGCCGGGCGCACCGACGAGTGTGCTGTCGCCTTCAGCCCAAGTGGCGACATCGACACCCCGGAGGGTCAGGGGACGTGGACATCGGTTGCGGCATCGGCCTTCTGACGGTGCAGCTCGCGCTCAACGGGGCCACGCGCGTCTGCGCGATCGACCTCGAGAAGCACAC
>JALZFJ010000054.1 GCA_030867425.1 Actinomycetota bacterium
GCCGAGTGGTTAGGCAAGGGTCTGCAAAACCCTGTACCCCGGTTCGATTCCGGGTGCCGCCTCTCGGAAGGGACCAATGAAGAGGGGTGCCTTGTATGCAGGGGCGATTAGCTCAGGGGGAGAGCGCTTCCTTGACGCGGAAGAGGTCAGTGGTTCGAATCCACTATCGCCCACTCTAATAAAGCGGCGTTTTGCAGGAAATAAGCAGAGCATGAGTATAGTCCCCGGACATGCTCTGGGGCCTCTGTGCAGCAACCGTGCAGCAACGTGGAGGAGAGCCTGCGAAGCTAACTGCCAGCGGCTTCCACGATCCTTGGCGAACGTCACTGCTCAAATACGTTCTCCCTTAGTTTCGTCCTGTTGAAGTCTTGCTTGTTGCTTTGGATTACATCGCGCAGCGGGCTGGCGTCCGGAGCAGCCCTCACGTTCGAGACTCTAACCGATCTCTAACGATTCTCTCATTGCGCTCTCATGTTGGTGGGCGAAGATCCCTCGACATTGCAAGAGAGTAAGAGGAGGTAAGCACAATGACGCAGACTGTAGAGAGTAGAGAGCGCGGCGCAAAGAATCCGGCGGGGGGATGGCCGTGCGTTCCGGAAGGATACAGAGCCCAGGAGTTGTACCGGGCCGTCTCGGACGCCTGCTACGTCTACCGATACCGAGACCTGGAGCACAACCTCTGGAAGTTCGGGTGGCGCCAGGCCCGCAAGCGTATCCTCCGACACGGCGCTTTGAGTGGCGAATGGGCGAACCGAGGACACGGGGAGCTGCGCCTCAGGCGCAGGGGGCTTGAGGTGCGGCTCGACGACGGTACCAAGCGGCTCATAGGATGGAAGGAGCTCCAGGAGTTCGTCCGGGCCAGGCGGTATTGACGAGGCAGTACGCCCCAGGAGACCACGGTCTTCGAGCGGTTCCAACCGGTAGAAGCCCCGCCGAAGCAGCTTTGGCGGGGCTTCTTGTGTGTCCCCACTCCCTTCTTGAAAGAAGCGCAGGCGTCCGCACTCACCAGAGTTCAAGTTACTTCGAATACGTCCGTTCCTTCGCCGCTTGAGGAAGCATAGAGTGCAAGAGTTCACGAGAGATTCCAGAACTCTAATCTGCCTCTCAGGAATGCCCCTTACGATCACGAGAATGATCCCACAGGGATCGTGAAAGACGAGATGAGGATGAGACGAACAGCATGATAGGTTTCATAGGCAGTCTGGACCAATTCTTATTCCACCTGGCGAACGGGGCGTGGGTGAGCCCGATGCTGGACCGCCTGGTGCCAGCCTTGAGCGTCGCGGGGAACGCCGGTGCGGTTTGGCTCGGCTCGCTAGGGGCTCTTGCGATCCTCGGCGGAAATACGGGGCGCAGGATGGCACTGGCCGGGCTTGTCGGCCTCGCTGCCGGTTTCTTGGCCTCGGACCTCGTCAAGGAGATCACGATGCGTCCCAGGCCTTTCGCGGCGCTCCCCGACGTACGTCTGCTCGTCCCTGAGCCCGGCTCTTACGCTTTCCCCTCCGGGCACACCACCAGCGCCTTCGCCGCGGCGTCGGGCATTGTGCTCGCCGCGAAGAGGCTCCTGGGGCGGGTGTCGGCGTGGGGCTGGGGGATGCTCGCTCTGGCCGCCGCCATCGCCTACTCCCGGATCTACGTCGGCGTCCACTGGCCGACCGACGACGCGGCCGGGATGCTGGTGGGGACGGCCTGTGGCTGGAGCGGTAGCCGCCTGACGACCCGGCGGGGAAAGAGCGAGGGACCGGATCGGCCGGAGGAGACAAGAGATGCGAGCGAAGAGGGTCCGGAAGTAGAATGCCAACCTATAGGATATCGAGGAGGAAATGAGACCAGGAACGCGCATACTGCTGGTGGAGGACGACCGCTCGATCGCCAGCTTCTTCAAGCCCGGACTTGAGCACCTGGGCTACCGCGTTCGGTGCGCCTACGACGGGGAGGCTGGCCTGAAGGAGGCACAGGAGTTCCGGCCCGAGCTGATCGTGCTGGACATCATGCTGCCGAAGCTGGACGGGGTCGGGGTGTTAAAAAAGCTCAGGCAAGAGGGCAACAGGGTACCGGTGATCATGCTGACCGCCCGCGATACCACCCTCGACAAGGTGCATAGCCTCGATTACGGCGCCGACGACTACGTGACCAAGCCTTTCGAGATGGAGGAGCTCCTGGCCCGCATCCGCGCCCTCATCCGGCGGTCGGAGGGCGAGGAGATCCTTAGGGTCTCAGACCTTGAGGTGAACACCACGACCCGCGAGGTCCGGCGGGGAGAGCGCGAGATAGAATTAACCGCCCGCGAGTATGACCTCCTGGAGTTTATGGCCCGTAACCCCCGCCGCGTGCTCTCGCGCGACTTCCTACTCAGCAGGGTGTGGGACCAGGAGTTCGGCATCACCACGAACGTGGTGGACGTGTACGTCGCTTATCTCAGGAAGAAGGTGGACGCGCCCGGCGAGGACAAGCTAATACGTACCGTCCGGGGGGCGGGATACGCCCTGAGAGGGACATAAGCCCTTGCCGATCCGGTGGCGTCTGACGATCTTTATCGCACTTGTGATCGGGGCCATACTGCTCTTGTTGGGCGTAGCGCTCTTCTTCTTGAACAGGAGCGCGATGCTGTCGGGGATCGAGGACACCGCCCAGAGCCGGGCGATCGCGGCTGCCCAGGCCATCAACAGTGAGGAAGACCTGAGCAAAGACGACATAGAACTACTCACCCTCGACGGGGTTTTCGTGATCTTGCGCGACGGGAGCGGCAACGTCCTCACAGAAACAGTGAACCTTCCGGCGGACGCGGAGGCCAGCGATACCGCATGGCGTAGGGCGCTCGACTCCGGAGACGGCGCCTCCGCCGCCGTGGACTTCTTCGGGGAAGAGGACTCCGTGTACGTCTACGCCGTACCGGTAGAGCCGCCGAGCGGCCCGGCCCGGGTGATCGAGGCCGGGAAGTCCTACGAGTCGGCCAAAGAGAGCGTCGAAGTCTTCAGGAACGTCCTCGCCGGTGGGATTATTGCTGCCTTCTTGCTCTCCATAGGGGGCGCGTACTTCCTGGCGCGGGCGGCTTTACGGCCCGTGGACGGTGTGGTGAGCGCGGCCAGGGAGATGAGCGAGGACGACCTGGCGAGACGGCTGCCCGTGGCGAACCAGAAGGACGAGATAGGCCGCCTCGCCACCACGATCAATGGCCTCCTCTCACGCCTGGAGGCTGCCTTCGCGCGAAGGGAGGAGACCCTGAGCCGCCAACGGCGGTTCGCCGCCGACGCGAGCCACGAGCTACGCACCCCGCTTACAGCCATCTCGGGCCACGCCTGGATGCTCGACGAGTGGGCCATCGAGGAAGATCCTAAAAAAGCCAAGCAGAGCGTCTCGGCTATCCGCCGGGAAGCGAGGAAGATGCGGGGTCTCGTCGAGGAACTGCTCGCCCTGAGCCGGGGCGACGAAGGCGCGCCCTTGGATGTAGGTCGCTACGACCTGGCGGAGGTCGCCGCAGAAGCGGTACAGACGGCCCAGGCCGCGGCAAACGGGAAGGTAGCGGTGGAGTATACCGGTCCTGAGTACGGTGTCGAGGCCACCTTCGATAGAGGGCGCGTCCTTCAGGTCGCCCGCATACTCCTGGACAACGCGATCAAATACACGCCGGAGGGCGGGAGCGTGGCCGTGAGGGCATGGGATAAGGACGGCCGGGCCGCGCTGGAGGTCTCCGACACGGGCATAGGCATCCCGGAGGACCAGTTGCCCCTCGTCTTCGAACGCTTCCATCGGGTGGACCCCTCTCGTACGGAGGAAGGTGCGGGCTTGGGGCTGTCTATAGCCCGCCAGATCGCCGAGTCCCACGGTGGCGAGATTGAGGCCAGGAGCGTGCCCGGCCAGGGCTCCACCTTCGTACTGCTCATCCCCAAGACGGACACCAACCTTAACGACCGGTAGCACTCGGGAGCTTGCGCCCACAAATTTCGGGTTCTCACCAACTTCTCATAGGGCTCTAAGCGTTCTCTCAGGATCGGGCGGGATACTGGACCAGTGAGCATCGGAGCCTATCTCCTATGCTGTAACGCCGAGAGGAGAGAATGATGATCGAAGAGACCGCAACCACGAACCCCAGCGAAGAAACTTCGAACTTCGGGAGTGCGAGCCCTCTAGAGGAGGGTCGCTGGATGAAGCTGGTCGAGGAGTGCGTGGAGTTGGTCGCCGAACTCGACGAGCACATGGAGAGCTTCGATGCGCCGCGCCGGGAGGTGGCGGGGCACGTGATGCTGCGCCTCGAAGAAATCCTGGGACGGTCCGGGGTCCAGATCATCTCGAACGATGCAACCTTCGACCGCGCCCGACACGGACCATTCCGCCCTCGACAACGGCGCCATCGTCGTCGAGACGCTGAGCCCTGAATTCGCTGTGGGACCCCGGGTACTGCGGCGGGCGCGAGTACGGTTGAGTACGGTTGGCATGAAAGGAGATCAAAAACGATGATCGATGAGACCGCAACCACGAACCCCGGCGAAAAAGGAGTAGACCGACTCGATTGGAGAACCCGGAGGCCCCCATTCGAGAGGACGAACTTCCGTCGCGCCGCCCTCGTAGTGAACACGCGCTCGCGCGTCGGGGAGCCGGCCTTCAGCCTGGCGCTCAGCTATCTGACCGCTAGTGGGATACCAATAGACGCCGTTTACGCCCTGCGAGACCCGGCCCGCCTGGCGGAGACGGTCCGGGAGGCACTGCTGGAGGGTCACGACCTCGTCATTCTTGGGGGCGGGGACGGGTCGTTGAGCACGGTAGTAGATCTCCTGGCAAAGAGTGACGCGATGCTGGGCCTCCTTCCCTTGGGTACCGCCAACGATTTCGCCCGTACTTTGGGGATACCTTTCGACCTCGAAGCAGCCTGCAACATCATAGCCCACGGCAAGGTTGTTAATGCGGATCTAGGGCTGGCCGGGAGCAACTACTACGTGAACGTGGCCTCGGTGGGCCTGGGTACCGAGGTGGTCGAGAACCTCTCCCCCCGGCTCAAACGAACAACCAAGGCCCTAGCCTACCCGATAGCGGCCGTAAGGGCGTACGCGAACCACCGCCCCTTCTCCGTCGCACTCGGCTTCCCAGACGGGGACCACGAGCCGGCCGACCTCGAAGGGCTGCTCCAGGTCGCCGTAGGGAACGGGCGGTGCTACGGCGGAGGGATGGTCGTCGCGCCGGACTCGGGCATAGACGACGCAGCCCTCGACGTCTACGCCATAGCGGCAGGGAAGGGGTTGGAACTTGCGCGGGTGGTGAGGGGACTGTGGACCGGGGAGTTTGTGGAGAGCCCGTGCGTCCGCTACTGGCGGACCCCGCGGGTCCACATCCAGACCGACCACCGGCTTTCGATAAACGTCGATGGAGAGCTCGTCTCGCGAACCCCCAAGACCTTCTCTGTGGCCCCCAAAGCCCTCAAGGTCCTGGTGCCCGAGGCGTACTGGCGGGCCGAGACGGACGAGGCCTCTGCGGCCCGCGAGCCGATCCTGAGCCGGTAAGGGGTCTCTATTGCGGAGGGGTGCGTGCGTAGGTGTTCGCACGCGCCCGGTCCGGTCCGCGAGTTAGTCGCCAGAAGCAGGGTCGTAGTCCGCGAGCGCTCCGCTACCCTTGTGTAGGTCAGCAGCGGCGCAACGCCAGTATCGCAGCGATAACTAGAGCACGACTATAGGACTTACCCGGTTGCAGTAAATCGCAGCACGTTCAGGAGACAGAAGGATGCAAGGTAGAATGGCCAATAACGTGAGAACCTAAGAAAGGAGAACGGCGCGGGTTGCTCCAGGAAGAGCTATGAACCTACCGAGAGTGCAAATCCGCAGCTGAATTTGTGAACTTCCTGATGACCGCGCGACGAATCTTCCGAGTTATACGCTTAGAGCTTGCGCCAATAGGGAGTACATCCGAATGTAAAATGCAGTGATTGGCTTGAATCCAGAACCTTCTCAAAGCCGCCTTATGCTATCGTGCTCGTGTCCAACACCCCTCTTCTCTAATGTGCTATGCAAGCTGCAAGCTAAGTGCCATAGCCGAGATCTAATAGGAGTTCATGTGACCGTAACCCTTACGGTGTGGTAGCCAGTAGCGCCAGAGGGATGAGGAGGAGTCTCTTTAGCCGTCTGATTCTCTCCTTCGCCGTCGGTAGCCCGTACCTTAAGCGTGTAGTTGCCGGGCTTTGCCTCCCAATCGTAGACGTACTGACGCCAAGTATCCATGTCGAGCTGGTCGGCGAGCTTTGCATCATCCCAGGTCTCCCCACCATCGGTCGAGACCTCGACGCGCTCGATGCCGCGGTGGGGAGCCCAGGCGACGCCGCCCACCGGTATGACACCGGCAGGCAGTCGGTCGCCCGCTTCGACGGTGTCGATTCGAGACTGAGTTTTGATCGGACCTTCCTTCGACCAGCTCCTCTGGATCCAGTAGGCGTCGAAGTCCCAGTTGGTTAGCTCTATCTCGGTGAGCCACTTGGTGGCCGAGACGTACCCGTAGAGGCCCGGTACGACGAGTCGCACCGGATAACCGTGCTTAACAGGCAGCTCGTCACCGTTCAGGCCGAACGCGACTAGCGCCTGGCGACCGTCGAGTGCGATGTTTGTTTTGAAGCCCGACGTCCAGCCGTCGGCGCTGCGGCCCACGAGCTGCTCGGAGGCGCTGCCGATCTTGCCGCTGCTAACACCGGCCTCCGCCAGCACGTCAGAGAGCAGTACACCGGTCCAGCGCCCGTTCGAAACAAGTCTACCTCCTACGGCGTTGGACACGCATGACAGCGTAATGTCCGCCTCGCGCGTTGACATCGAGAGCAGATCTTTGTAAGAAAGCTCGATGGGGTTGTCGACTGCCCCCTTAACGCTCAGCGACCAACTGTCGACGTTTATCCGGGGAGAAACGAGATTTGTGTCTATGATATAGAAGTCCTTTGCTGGCGTTATAAGAGGCGGCATGCCAGGCACGTCTATCGACACTCCGGCAGGAGGAGGTGGCAGGGTCTCATGGGTAGTGGCTCCGGCCTCCGAGGCCGAAGTTTGCGGCAGCTTCAAGGGAGCAGTACTGGATGACCCTGATTGACCTTCGCCGGCCAATGCTCGCCCCACGCCTGCGGCAGATATGCTTGCCACCGCTGCACCACTGCTGAGCAGAAGAAAATTCCGACGGCTAACTGCGAACCCACTAGCTGAATGTGCCTCTTTTGACCTCACCCCCTCAGAGCGTGGCTCACCGTCTGATTCTAGCGATTCGGGCTGTGATACGGCTAAGGTTCGAAGTCTAGAGGCATACAGCAAGAAGTTGCTAATGATGCTACCTATGCCCAGCGCTCCTATATTAGCAAGCACCGTAGCGAAGGGGGCGGCTGACGGCTCAGCTAACGAGGCCGCGATAGCTACCGCGGCCAAAATACCTACACCGATAAGGGCACCGATCCGAGACCTGAGGCTGAGGTATGCCAGAAGGCCAGCGAGCACCAGCGTGGAGAGCACCAGAAACGTAATCAGGGTTGGGATATCTGCCTTGCCAAGGGTTTCGATGGCTTTCGTCGCGAATCCGCCCGGTGTCAATTCTATGATCCGCTGAGCTACTGCCACCAGCGCCGACGGAACAGACTGATAGAGGCCGTGGACCAGCTCCGCTATACCGAGGGCCACTGCCATCCCCGCGGCGCCAGCAACGAATGTTCTAAGCTTAGTGTTCATACCTCCTCGCTACAACGCTGTCTATCACTATCCAGCTCTTCGAACTGCTCCATGGTTAATGTCCGGCTGAGTTATTACCTGGCCCTTACACAACTTTTCCACCAATTATAGTGGGGATGTGCCAAGACACCGAATGAGCACTGGAGTAGCAGCAGTCTGGCGATAAAGTCCACCGTCGGCATCACGTTGGACCTAGCTTCTGATCACGCTTTGACAAGAGCACCTGGATCTCCTGCTCGGTCTCGTCGTAGGCCTCCTCTGCGAAATGCGTGTACCGGATAAGGCCGTCAATATCGGTATAGTGCTGGCCAGCTGAGCTGGTTGTAAGCGTCCCAAGTGGCCTTATTGTTGTCGGGAACGACGGGATACTTGATGTTTGCCCATTTAACGGCTCCTTCAACGTTGCCACCATCTTTCTCGAGCGCGAATTCCGGCGAGTGGACGCCTATGATCTGTAGGCCATCCTCTCTATACCTGTCGTACCAGGCGTTGAGGTAAGGTTCTACGTTCTTGCAATTAGATCTGCTCACGTTTCACCTGCAATTCGCTGGTGTTCACCTGGGTTGGTGTCAAATTGGTGTCAACTCTCAGGATATACCGCTTAGATAGCGGATAATGTACGACTTAGGTAACAAGTAGCTACTACGAACCTGCTATCCTCTTCTGAGCGATGTGGTCTGCCTCGATTATGTTGCATTGGTCGCTAAGAGCGGCATTGGCTAGAATTAGCGAGGGTGTAGAGTTGAGTCGGGGAACGCAGCCTCTAGGCCGTAAGGAGGAGAGATGCCGCAAGAGCATGTGATTCGCGTCGATCCGTTTAAGCCACTAAAGGAGGAGCCTCGAACAGGCCACAACCGTTGGCACGAGGCCATAGAGCCGGTAGTGGAGGCGGAGGTCGGCGATACTGTTGTTTACGAGACACGCGATGCCTTCGATGGCCAGCTAAATACCGAATCCACGGATGCTGAGGTCGAACAGTTGAACCTGAACCCTGTGCATCCGTTGACGGGTCCCGTATACGTTAACGGTGTGGAGCCGGGAGACCTTCTTGAGATAGAGCTCGTCGCTATCGAGGCCGACCCGTGGGAGCAGTGGGGATATACGATCCAGGTTCCGGGCTTCGGCTTCTTGCGTGACGAGTTCCCGGAGCCGTTTATAGTCCATTGGCGGCTGCGCGGCAATGAGTACGCTGAATCAGAGCAGTTACCCGGCGTGCGCATCCGGTGCAACCCGCACCCGGGAACCCTCGGTCTGGCACCAAGCGCCGAGTTGCGCCAGCGCGCCACCGAAAGGGAGGCGGAACTGGCCGAGCGGGACGGATTCGTCCTGCCGCCGGAACCGGCGGACGTATTGCCGGAAGACGAGCCCATCGCCGGAGAGGGGCTGCGCACCATCCCGCCGCGCGAGACTGCCGGAAACATAGATATCAAGCAGATCTGCCCAGGGACCACCGTTCTGATGCCGGTATACGCCGAGGGCGGACTCGTCTCTACCGGCGATGTGCACTACGCTCAGGGCG
>JALZFJ010000122.1 GCA_030867425.1 Actinomycetota bacterium
TCGATTATCCCCTGTAGGGGAGATATGTAAGAGGCGAAGAGGATGCCAACGAGAGCCGCGTACAGGATCACCTTTAGCGGCCGGGGCAGATCCACGTAAAGACTACTCTTCTTCGCCTGCCGTGTGCAGTTTCAGCATGTTGGCGGAGCCCGGCATGGTGCTCGTCGAACCCCCGGTGAGGATCATCTCGTCGCCTTCCTTGACGAGCCCGGACTTCAGGGCGGCCCGCACGGCTTCGTCGTAGCGCTCCTCGACGCCGCCGCGTTGTGCGCCGCTTATGGCGGAGACGCCCCACACCATAGCGAGCATCCTGACCGTCGTCTCCTCGGGGCTTACGGCCAGGATCTTGTTCGGCGGCCTAAAACGCGCGACCCTTATGCACGAGAGCCCGCTCTGGGTTGCGGTGATGATAGCCTCAAGGTCCAGATCTTCCGCGAGCTCGCAGGCGGCATGCGTCAGCGCGTCGTAGCGGTCACCCCGGCCCCACTCTATGGACGCGGCGATGTCCCGTCCGTAATCTATTGCCCCCTCGGCCTCCCGGCAGATGCGGTCCATCTCCCTGACGCTCTGCAAGGGATAGCGCCCGACCGCCGTCTCGCCCGAGAGCATCACCGCATCGGTCCTATCGAAGATGGCGTTAGCCACGTCCGAGACCTCGGCGCGGGTTGGCCTGGGATTGCGGATCATGGAATCGAGCATCTGGGTCGCGACGATGACCGGTTTCCCCAAGCGGCGGCAGCGGGCCACGATGCGCTTCTGCTCCACCGGCACCCTCTCTGCCGAGAGCTCGACCGCCAGGTCCCCGCGCGCGACCATGATCCCGTCTGAAGCTTTTAAGATGTTCTCGATGTCGTCTATGGCTTCGTGCTTTTCTATCTTGGAGATCACGGGGATGTTCCCGCCGAACTCCCGCAGCCTCTCCTTGATCTCTTCGACCTCGTCCCCGGTGCGGACGAACGAGGCCGCGATCCAGTCCGGTCCAAGCTCTTCGACCCCGAAACGCAGATCCTCCAGGTCTTTCGGCGTAAGGCCCTTTGTGGAGAGGGAAGAATCCGGGAAGTTCATGCCCTTGTGCGAGGAGACCGGACCGCCAGTCACGACCTGGCAGACTACCTCGCCGTCCTCGATATCCTCGACCTTGATTTCCAGTATGCCGTCGTCAATGAGGATCCGGTGCCCGGGCTCGACGTCTTGGATTATCCGCTTGTAAGGCGTCGAGAGCCGGCTCGCGTCACCTAGGAAATCCCCTGGCGCCACAACCACCCGGTTCCCCTCGACCAGCTCGGTGTCCCCCACGACTTCTCCGACCCTTATCTTCGGCCCCTGGATGTCCTGCATCACCGCCACGTTGCGACCCAAAGATTCGGCCGCTTCGCGAACGAAACTGGCGTTCTTGAGGTGCAACTCGTGGTCACCGTGGCTGAAGTTCAGCCTGGCCACGTCCACCCCGAAGCGCACCAGCTCCCGGATCACCTCCTCCGTAGAGCTCCCGGGGCCCAAGGTCGCGACTATCTTCGTCCGGCGCTCCATCTTCTTAAACACTCGCCCGACGAGGATTGAACGCCGCCCATCCAGGGTAGTACGCAACGCTCCCCAAAACTTCCTCTATACGGAGGAGTTGGTTGTACTTAGCCACGCGCTCGCCGCGCGCCGGCGCCCCGGTCTTTATCTGTCCGGCATTCACCGCTACCGAAAGGTCCGAGATCGTCGCGTCCTCGGTCTCCCCGCTGCGGTGGCTAATCATGGTGGTGTACCCTGACTTTTGCGCGACATCTATCGCCTGGAGCGCCTCCGTGAGCGTCCCTATCTGATTGACCTTAACGAGGAGGGAGTTGCCAATGCCCTCGTCTATGCCCCGCGCTAGGATCTTCGGGTTGGTCACGAAGAGGTCGTCGCCGACGAGCTGCACCTTCCCCCCGAGCTCCCTGTTGATAATCGACCAGCCCTCCCAGTCGTCCTCGGCGAGTCCGTCCTCGATGCTCAAGATGGGATACTCCTCCACGAGCCTCACGTAGTACTCGATCATCTCCTCGGTGCTTAAGGTCCTCCCCTCGCCCGAAAGCTCGTAGAGGCCGTTTTCGTAAAACTCGGAGGCCGCGGGATCCAACGCGAACGCCACTTGGTCGCCCAGAGAGTACTTACTCTTCTCCACGGCCTCCGCCATCAAGCCGAGGGCCGCCCCGTTGTCTTTGAGGTCGGGCGCGAAGCCACCCTCGTCCCCCACGCCAACATCTAGCCCCCTCTCGGAGAGTAGCTTCTTAAGGCTCCCATAGACCTCGGCGACGCAGCGCAAGGCCCCGGCGAAGCTCGAAAAGCCGACCGGCACGACCATGAACTCCTGGAAGTCCACGTTGTTCGCGGCGTGGGCTCCACCGTTGATGATGTTCGCGCACGGGACCGGCAGCGTGTGCGCCCCCGCCCCCCCGAGGTAGCGAAAAAGGGGCAGCCCCGCCGACTCTGCCGCCGCTTTGGCCGCCGCCAGAGAGACGCCCAGGATGGCGTTTGCGCCCAAGCGACCCTTGTTATCGGTGCCGTCGGCTTCGATCATGGCGATGTCGAGGGAGCGCTGGTCGGTCGCGTCCGCCCCCAACACCACCTCTGCAAGCTCCCTATTGACGTTCTCGACGGCCTTCGAGACGCCCTTGCCGAGGTAGCGGTTCCCTTCACCGTCCCTGAGTTCGACCGCCTCGTTCTGGCCCGTCGAAGCCCCCGAAGGCACAGCCGCCCGGCCTACGAAGCCGCTCACCGTCGCGAGCTCGACCTCCACCGTCGGGTTTCCCCGGGAGTCCAAGAC
>JALZFJ010000152.1 GCA_030867425.1 Actinomycetota bacterium
GATACCCGCCACGAGAAGAGTTTTTCTGCAGCCTAGCGGATCCGCTTCCGCCTGGGTCCTTCGTCACGCCTCCTCACCACTCGTCGCCAGCCCGTGGAAACGCTCGAACTCCGCTTCGAAGCGCTCCAAGAGGTCGTCCTCCGTCACCTAAATGCCCACCGCGTCGCACACGAGCACACCGAGCCGCTCGTATAGGTCCTCCACCTGACGCTTGCGCACCGCCCCCCCGGTATTCGCCACGACCACGGTCTCGACCCCAGGCCTGCTCTCGATCAAACCCATCTGCTGCAGCTCGCCGTACGCCTTGACGACCGTGTTGGGAGCAACCGTTAACTCCCTCGCCAACGCCCGCACCATCGGCACCCTTTCCCCCACCCACAACGTCCCCACCTCCAACGCGTGCCTCATCCCCTCCACGAGCTGCACTAGATCGGCACCCCGCTCCGTTAATCCCCGTTTAGCCACAGGGCCACGCCTTTCCCCCTCATATCCATCGTTATATTTTTGTGCGACCTCATAACAAACTTGTCGCACGGCAGGCGAGCGGTCATGGGGTTTGAATCCTAGAGTGCCCAGACCCGGCCTGGCGTCTCCTTGGGGAGGGAGCTAAGGACTACGTTGTTCACGCCGCTTCGCCACAGTTCGCGCGCGACGGTAGAGGCGTCGGACATGCTACGGCCGGGCTCGACGTCGGCCAGCAGGGCTGCCCGGCGGGTGTTAAAGGGGACGGTTCGGAGTCCGGCGAGGAGAGCTCGGGCGAAGGCTTCGGCGTCGATGGTGTGGCCCTGGCCCGTGCCGGTGACCTCCGAGAAGACTTCCGGGCGGTGGACGTGCTCCTCGTCCACAGGCTCGCCCAGTGCCCGGACGCCGCCCACGGCGACCACGAGCGTAGCTCCCTCGGGTAAGAGAGGCTCGTGCACCGCTGTTCCTTTCAGTGGTCGGCGGCGGGACCCGTCGGCCTCCACGAGTGTCACCCCGTCCTCCGGGGCCAGAACCGCCACCCACGAGGGCTCGACGCCACCAAGCCGTTTCTTCGAGAAGATGGTGCTCCCGACGACGGCGGCTCCTTCGCCGGCGAGGACCTCCGCGGTCTTCGAGCGCAGCCCGTCGCCATCTTTGGAGGTCAGAATGGTGCCTACTCGTTGGGCCTCCCTCACGAGCATCTTCGTGGTCGGGGCGACGAGGACCTTGACACCCTCCTCCCTAAGCTCGCGGGCCGCCTGGAGGATCGCGCTAGACTTCCCCCCGGCCCCCACGAAAGCGACGACATCGCCCCTCACTATGCCCAAAGCCTCGTAGAGTTTCAGCTCTCCTCCTTGCCTCCGGCCAAGCCGCCCACGTGCCCCCTTCTCGAACGCAGAAGATCTCTAAGCACTTGCGCTTAGCGACATAGCAAGAAATATTATACTATAAGTGCCTTATGATATGTTGAACTAGAAGATTGCCGGCACGGAGGAGGGGGTATGATGGCGGATCTTACGGTTCTGAGGTTCGAGAGAGGAAGGGGTGCTAGGTGACGGAGCAGCAGGAACGGGTGGAGAGTTTCTCCAGGGAGCTGAGAGAGGGTCCCCCGCCCTCCGACAGGAGCATCAAGGAGATACTGGATGCACTAAGGCCGCAGTTGCAGGAATTGGTCAACAAGCAGGTCGAGTTGGCCCGCACGGAGCTCGCACCCGTCGGCAGACAGACTGGCATCGCTGTCGGCCTTTTGGTGACAGGGGCAGTGTTACTGCTCTTGTTCTTGGTCTTCTTCCTCCTGGCCGGGATGTACCTCATGAACGAGGTTTTTGGCTTTCCGCTGTGGGTTTCGGCGGGCATCGACTCTGTTATACTGCTCGTGATCGGGGGAGGCCTCGCCGGGGCGGGCGCAGGCAGGTTGCGGGGGCTGGATCCCAAGCCCCGCCGAACGATGGCCGCTCTCCAGCAGAATATAGACTGGTTGAAGGGGCAGCTTAGGTCGTGAGCCAGACACCAGAGCGCATAGAGCGGGAGATGTTCGAGATTCGGAGCCGCATGTCCCCGGATGTGACCGACCTCCGCAAGCACGTCGAGCCCCAGGTCGTGGCCGAGAAGGTCAAGCGGACGGTGAGGCAGCGCATCAAGGACTCGGTGGCCCGCGTCAAGGCTAGCCTCAGGGCCAAAGGACAGGAGTTCGTGGACTCGGCCAAGCGGCAGATATCTCTGGCCCGCGAGGCCGGAGAGAAGAGAGATCCCACCCCTTTCACCGACGCCGTGAGGAGCGACCCGCGTCCCCTGGCCCTCCTGGCCATACTCCTCGCTATCACCCTACTTACGGCCCGTAAGACGACCGGCAACCGGGGCGACCGAGACTAAGACGGCCCGACCCGTTCACGTCCACTTCCAACCTGTCGGCGGCGCCGCCGGCGACATGACCCTGGGCGCTTTGGTCGCGGCGGGGGCCTCACTCGCGGAGGTCTCTCGCACACTCGAAGCCTTGGGCGTGCCGTTCGAGACACGGACCGAAACCGCCGAGGTCGGAGGTGTGCGGGCGCTCCGCATAACTGTGGAGCACTCCGAGCAGCACGTCCACCGCACCTTCGCGGACATCCGACGGCTCGTGGAGGAAGCAGATCTTCCGGAGCGGGCAGCGAGGAGGGCCTTAGCGGCCTTCGGGCTTCTGGCAGCCGCCGAGGGTGCCGTGCACGGCCGCGCGCCGGAGGACGTCACCTTCCACGAGGTCGGAGCGGTGGACTCGATCGTGGACGTCGTGGGGAGCTGTGTCGCCCTCGAGCTTCTCAGCGCAGAGAGCGTAAGCTGCGGCCCCCTGCCGATGGGTACGGACGTCGTTCCTTCGGACCACGGTCCCCTCCCCATCCCCGCACCCGCCACGCTGGAGGTCCTCAGAGGTTCTCGGGTGCGTTGGACCGAAGAGACCACGGAGACGACGACCCCGACCGGCGCCGCCCTCATGGCGAGCCTGACGGGCCGAAGGTTCGCCGAAGCCGCGCCCCTGATGGTATTGTGCGGAGTAGGCTACGGGGCCGGGAGGGCCACGCTGTGTCACGCCCCAAACGTCTTGAGGGCAGTGGTGGGCCGGCTCGAGGGCGCCGTCGGAGACGTGGCGCTCTTGGAGGCAAATGTGGACGACGCGCCGGGCGAGATCCTCGGGGCGGCGATAGAGAGGCTCCTCGAAGCCGGGGCACTCGACACCTGGCTCGAGCCCATCGTTATGAAAAAAGGTCGCGGCGCCTACAAAGTCTGCGCCCTAGCCCGGAGCCTCGACCGCGAAAAGCTCGTCCGGCTGCTCATGCGGGAGACCGGGACTTTAGGCGTCCGCCACCTTTGGGTAGGGCGCACGATCGCCGAGCGCCGCATGGTAGAGGTCGAGCTACCCTACGGCACATGCAAAGTGAAGGTCGGGAGCCTCGACGGAGAAGACTTCGTAGTCGCGCCAGAGTACGCCGACGTAGCCCTGCTCGCCCAAAAGACCGGTCTCCCCCTGCCACGGATCTACTCGGACGCCCGCGCCGCCCTCCGGGAGGGCCCGGGGAAAGACTAAGCTAACCCGAGCCCAAAAAAGAGGGCCGGGGGTACGCCCCCGGCCCTCGCGCTAGCGCTTAAGTCTCCACTAAGTCTCCACTAGATGACGGTAACCTTCTCCGCCTGCATGCCCTTCTTGCCGCGGGTCGCCTCGTAGGAGACCCTGGTGCCCTCTTCGAGGGACCTGAAGCCGGTGCCGTCTATCCCCGTGTAGTGCACGAAGAGGTCCTCACCGCCCTCGTCAGGGGCGATAAAGCCGTAGCCCTTCTCGTCGTTGAACCACTTGACCGTTCCTTGGGGCATGTACCAAGCCCACCTTTCTCTTCTCCGGGCCGTATCAACGAAAACGCCGCCCTAGTCCAACGGGCGGCGCTTCATCGATCACGACCCACCTTCGACTGCGCCCGCAGTATACATTAATGGCGACGGTAAGTCATTCTGATGGTAGAACGCCCCAAACACGGGACGGGCGTCTCAATCTTCGCCGGTTCGGGTTGTGCTAGAGGTTCTCCGGGAAGTCAGAATCCAAGATCTCGGCGCAGCTATTGTACACGGCGACGGTTCCGGCCTCTTTAAGCTCCTCCTCGCTGAAGGCCCCGCCGGAGAGTACAGCGATCGTCCGGATGCCGACCTCGTTGGCCGACTCGACGTCCCAGACGGCATCGCCGACGGCGACGGTCTCCTCCGGCGAGGAACCGGCCCTCTTGAGGGCTAGCTTGAAGATATCGGGGGCAGGCTTGGAGTTCTCTACCTCGCTCGAGCTGACGATACCGGTAAGCTTGCCCTCGGTCTCGAGCTGGTCGAGGTACTGCTCGAGCTCATCGGGCTTGGCGCTGGTGACCAACCACACTTCGTAACCCCGTTCGGCCAGCGAAGCTATCAGCTCCTTTGCGCCGGTGAGCGGATAGCCGTGCTCCTGCATGCCCATAAAGATCTCGTGGTGCCGCTCGTCGGCCTTTTCGGCGTCCTCCTCGTCCTCTATGAATTCCCTAGCGAGCAGTCCGGCTCCTTTGCCGATCTGTTTGTGGATCTGCGCTCGCGGAACCTGCCGCCCGACCTCACCGAGCGCCCGTGCCCACGCCTCGGTATGCAGGTAGTTGGTGTCCATCAACGTCCCGTCCACGTCCAACACGACGACTCTTGCCACCGCAAACCTCCTCGTCTGCTACTTGCCCATGCCTTAAAATAAGACTAAATGGAGAACCGAACACGGATAAACGTCCCAGTCCGGGAATCCCGCGTTGAAGAAGGCGAGGCCGATTATACTCGCTTCCTCGTCGAGTACGAGGCCCTTAAAGGAGGGGCGGCTCTCGTGGACCGCTCTGACAGGAGCGTGCTCCGGCTTGCCGGCAGGGACCCTTTGGAGATGCTTAACGCCATCCTCACGAACGAGATGCCTAAAGATAATAACCTTGGTGTTTACGCGGCGCTCTTGAACCCGAAGGGGCGTATCCAGACCGACCTGCGCGTCCTGAAGAGCGGCATGGATGTCCTAATCGACACCGAGCCCGAAGGCGCCGGGGCGGCCCGAGAGATCCTGGACCGCTACGCGCCCTTCTCCCGCGTCGAGATCGAGGATCTCTCGGAGGACTGGGGCATCCTCGGTCTTTACGGACCACGGGCCAAGGATCTGGTCGGGGCTCTCGAGCTCGCCGAGCACGAGACCGCTAACGTAGAGTTCGGCGGCGCGAGGTTGCTCGCCGCCGGCGTCGCGGTCCCCGTGCCCGGCTTCGACCTCTTGGGCTCGACGGACGCTTTGCGCGTCGCGAAGGAACACCACGCCCGAAAGGGGGCGAAACCCGCGAGCCCAGAGGCCTACGAGACCGTCCGCGTGGAGGCAGGCGTTCCTCGCTTCGGCGCAGACATTACCCCCGAGAACTTCCCCGCCGAGGCCAACATCCTCGATAGGGCCGTGAGCTTTTCCAAAGGCTGCTACCCCGGTCAGGAGACCGTGGCGAGGATGCACTACCGCGGACACCCCAACCGCACCCTCCACCGCCTCGCCATCGAAGGGCCTCTCCCTCCACCGAACACCATCATCGTCCAGAACGAGAAGCAGGTCGGCAGGATCACCAGCGTCGCGCCTCTGCGGGTGAGTGGGAAGACTCTAGCCCTCGGTTACCTCTCCCGCAACGCCGACCCCGAAGGCCCGCTCCGGGCTGGAGAAGCTGCGGTCTTGCCAGAGCTCGCGTGAAGAAACCGGAAGACTGCGAGAGCCTCGAAGTCGTCCGTGGCGCGATAGACGTCCTCGACCGCGAGATCGTCGCGCCCCTTGGTGCATGCTCCCGCTACATCGAGGCAGCGGCCTGCTTCAAGACGAGCGAGGGGAACGTCCACGCACCCGAACGCCAGGGGGCGATGCTCGAAGAGCGACGCCGGTAGGCCAAAGAGGAAGGCTTGAGCCCCGAGATGATCGAGGACCTCTACAAGACCTCATCGCCTACTTCGTAAACAGAGAGTTCAGGGACTAGAGCTCTGCCCCGGAGACTGGCTGATCCGCGCGCTTATCGAGAACGAGTCTCAACAAACCCTGCCAAAAGGGTCGTAGCGATGTTACAAGCGAACCTTTACGAGCGCCCCTTGAAAACGGCTCGCAAATAATCGTTCTCACGTAGCGTCTCACAAGCGAAACCGCATGAATAAGCCAACTTCGGGCAGCTTCAAGAAAAGTTTCTGGTTTTGATTTTCCGGTTCCAAGGGAGGGTTTGTGCTATCATGGGGTGGAGTTAACAGTAGCAAAGTTTAGCAAAGTGACGGCAGGGGTTCGATGCTAAAGATAGAGAACTTACACGCTGAGATCGGCGGCAACGAGATCATCAAGGGCTTGAGCCTCGAGGTCGGCAGGGGCGAGATACACGCGATCATGGGGCCCAACGGCTCCGGCAAGAGCACGCTCTCGAACGTCCTCATGGGCCACCCGCGTTACGAGGTCACGGAGGGCAGCGTCACCTTTGAGGGACAGGACGTCTTGGAGCTAGAGCCCGACGAGCGGGCCAAGCTCGGCATGTTCCTCGCTTTTCAATACCCGAGCGAGGTGCCCGGTGTCAGCGTGGCCAACTTCCTGCGTACCGCTGTCAACTCCGTGCGGGAGGAGGAGCTGCCTCCGATGGAGATGTACAAGCTGCTGCAGGAGAAGATGCGCGTCATGCGGGTGGACCCCAAATTCGCCGAGAGGTATCTGAACGAGGGCTTCTCTGGTGGCGAGAAGAAGCGAAACGAGATCCTGCAGATGCTCATGTTGGAGCCCAAACTCGCCATCATGGACGAGACCGACTCGGGGCTGGACATAGACGCCCTGCAGGTCGTCGCCAGGGGCGTCAACGAGATGCGTGGGCCGGAATTCTCTGCGGTCCTGATCACGCACTACCAGCGGATCTTGCGTTATATTGAGCCAGATCGCGTCCACGTCATGCTCGACGGGCGGCTCGTGACCTCGGGCGGCAAGGAGCTTGCCGAGGAGCTCGAGGACAAGGGCTACGACTGGGTGCGGCAGGAGTTCGGCTCCGCCGCCTAAGGGAAGCTAAGGAGGAAGAGAATGCCCGAAGACAAGACGATCCAAGAGCTTGGACTCGAGGAGTACAAGTACGGCTTCAGGGACCCGGAGGAGTACTTCTTCAAGACCCCGAGGAAGGGAATAGACCCGGAGATCGTCGCCATGATCTCCAAGCACAAGAACGAGCCCGAGTGGATGCTCGAGTTCCGGCTGAACGCGCTTGAGTCGTTTCTGGAGAAGCCGACCCCGCAGTGGGGCGGCGACCTGAACGAGTTGAACTACGACGACATCTACTACTACATCCGGCCGATGGAGAACCAGGGCCGCTCCTGGGAAGAGGTGCCGGACGACATCAAGAACACCTTCGACAAGCTGGGCATCCCGCAGGCCGAGCGCGACATCCTCGCGGGGGTAGGCGCCCAGTACGAATCCGAGGTCGTCTACCACTCCCTGAAAGAAGAGTGGGAGAAGGCAGGCGTCGTCTTCCTCGATATGGACGGTGGTCTTAGGGAGCACGAGGATCTCGTGCGCGAGCACTTCGGCACCATTATCCCGCCGGACGACAACAAGTTCGCCGCTCTGAACAGCGCTGTGTGGTCGGGCGGATCGTTCGTGTACGTGCCGCCAGGGGTTCACATCGACATCCCGCTGCAGGCGTACTTCCGCATCAACGCGGAGAACATGGGCCAGTTCGAGCGGACGCTCATCATCGCCGATGAGGGCTCGTATGTGCACTACATCGAGGGCTGCACGGCCCCGACGTACACCACGAACTCGCTGCACTCGGCGGTCGTCGAGCTCATCGCCAAGCCGAACGCCCGTATCCGCTACTCGACCATCCAGAACTGGTCACACAACACCTACAACCTGGTGACGAAGCGGGCCGTGGCCCACGAGAACGCCACCGTCGAGTGGGTGGACGGAAATCTCGGGAGCAAGCTTACGATGAAGTACCCGGCGGTATACCTGGTGGGCGAGGGTGCTCGAGGTGAGGTCCTCTCGGTCGCCTACGCCGGCGACGGGCAGCACCAGGACGCGGGCGGCAAGATCGTGCACGCCGCGCCGAACACCTCCTCGCTCATCACCTCCAAGTCCATCTCCAAGGGGACCGGGCGCTCGACGTACCGCGGCCTCCTAAAGGTGTACGAGGGCGCGGAGAACGCCAGGAGCCGGGTCGAGTGCGACGCCTTGCTC
>JALZFJ010000161.1 GCA_030867425.1 Actinomycetota bacterium
CCATCACGTCGCGCTCCAGCGGCGTGAACACGTCCGACTCGCGCCACCGCGCCACTTCGCGCGCCTTCTCCAGGTCGAGGTTCTCGTTGTACGCCTGGAAATAGTTGAAGTCGAGACACCAGGTGCAACCGACCAGCGACGCGACGGCCATGTGGGCAAACGACTTCAGGTTCTCGTCACACGTGTCCCACTTCTGGACCTTGTTGCCGATCGCGAAGCTGGCCTTCAGCACCTTGGGATTGTGCCAGTACACCCCAACCGGCGTCGGCACCTGTCCCATCATCTTTGTGGCCATTCGCTTCATCAGCGCCCCCTTGATGCCGGTGATCTCGGCCGGCGTGATCCGGGTGGTGCTGGTCATGTCTCCTCCTTTGTCGGTGGTTCTGAACATGGAGACACCGGACGCGAGTCGGATGTGACAGCTTCGCGGATTTTCTTGATCGCCGTGGCTGACGCAGAGTTCCGGTACGCGGACCTCCTCCCGCCTCGAAACGTCATCCCGCGGCCGCCTCGAACGGCGCCGCGGGGAAAGAAGATGCCACAGACGGAGCTTTGCCGCCAGTCTGGTTTAGCCGACAGCTCAAGTCCCGCTATGGGTCGCGCACTTTATGGCTAGGGTTGCCCCGCTGCATACGGGTTTCCGAGAAACTCCCTTGTCGGCAATTGGGTGAATAGCTGTCTCTGTGTCCGAATGACGGGAACCTTACTGTGCCTGTGCGGCATTCTGTACGTCCCTGCCGGTGATGCGCCCGCCAGTTCCCGTGCCTTCTACCGTGGAAAGGTCCACCCCAAGTTCCTCCGCCTTTCGCTTGGCGGCGGGCGTCGCCTGCACCTCCTCTTCCTCCTGTGTTCCTTCCGCTTCCTCTCCGACTACGTCCTCCGCTAACACCTCGCCGCTCTCGTCCAGAGCCTGCTCGATGATGGTTCCGGACTCATCCACGAGGCGCTGCACCGGGCCACCACCCTCGCCCAAGGCTCCACGGGTCCTGCCCTCGCCCTCTTGACGCTCCAAAATCTCCTCGAGGTTGGCACGGATCTCCTCGAGCCTACCCCTGAGCGCCTCGTCCACCGTGTCGCCTACCTCCAAACCCTCTAAGACCTCGTTGAGTGTGCCAAGAGTTTTCCCCAAACTCTCTCTCACCAACTGGCTAACCGAGCGCACCAAGATGCGCAAGATCTCGGGATGTTCGGCGATGGTGTCGAGGGCCTTCTCCAGGATGGCGCGCACGTGCTCGAGCCGCACCTTTAAGAGCACCTTTGCCTCCACACCCTCTATCTCCAGCTTGACCCGGTCGAGCCTGGCGTCGACTCCGACTGAGAGGCTCAAGAGATTGGCAAGCTCTGCTAGGATCGAGACGTGAGCTCTGAGGTTTTCGACCTCCAGGGTGATCCTGTCGACCTCGAGTTCGGGGACGTCCAGCAGCACGTCGGGCTCTTGACCCTCGGGCTCTTGGCCGTTGGGTCCTTGCCTAACAGCGGGCGCTTCTTCGGTGTCACCGGTGTTCTGTTGTGCGTGCTCCTCAGACACGAGTTGCCTCCTTCTTTTCTCCTTCTATTTCCGTCCCCTCGGGAGGTAGTACCCTCCTTTATTCAAGGTTACCCACCATCATTTAAGATACTAGCGGTAGTACTAGACTGGTTCCTAATGCAAACCACGTTTTTGTAGGTTTTCTAAGGGGCGCGCATCTATGAGAGGGCCGGGGTCCTGTCATGGGTTCCGGCCTAATACTTTGCACACGCCCTTACTCGGCGGTTGGCCTACCTTTAGCGGACCGGGGCCATGCGTACTTCCGAGAACCTGCCTTGTCGGCAATAGAGTGAATAGCCGGTTCGGACTCGTCGGAGGTTTTGTTGTAAGGGTTCTCGGTGAGATCGGCGAGATGCAGTTCGATCAAAAAATGGTTCATAGTGCTCAGGCCGCTACGGCATCTCTACACTAAGATTGGGCACGTAGAGACGATAGGCAAGGAGCGTAAATATGGCGAGTGTTCCGATCGAGGCCGAACGATTGACCCGCTACTATGGAAAGCGCCGGGGCGTGATCGACCTGACCTTCGAGGTGGAGGAGGGCGAGATCTTCGGCTTTCTAGGCCCTAACGGGGCCGGGAAGACGACGACCATCCGACAGCTGATGGGCATGATGAGACCGAGTAGCGGGAGTGCGCGCGTCTTCGGCCTGGATTGCTGGCATGACTCGACCCTGGTGAAGGAGAAGGTAGGTTTCCTGCCGGGCGAGATACACCTGTACGAAAAGATGACCGGGGAAGAGTTCCTCGACTTCTTCGGCGCGTTCCGCAGGAGCAGGAACGAAGGACGCCAGCGCGCGTTAGCCAAGCGTTTGGAGCTGGACTTGAGCCAGCACATCAAGCACATGTCGAAGGGCAACAGGCAGAAGCTGGCGGTCGTGCAGGCGCTGATGCACGACGCGCCGCTACTGGTCCTGGACGAGCCGAGCAGTGGCCTCGACCCGCTGATGCAGGTGGAGTTCGTCAATCTTTTGCGGGAGGAGCAGGCGCGCGGCAAGACGGTCTTCCTCTCTTCTCACCAGCTCCTGGAGGTCGAGCGGATCGCCCACCGCGTCGCCATCATCCGGGAAGGAAGGCTCGTGGCGGTCGAGGAGGTCGCACACCTCAAGACGCTGCGAGAGCGGCGGATGGAAGTCGTCTTACACGAGCCTGTCCCACGGGCGCGGTTTTCGGCGCTGGAGGGTGTGCGCGTGGTCTCCGAAGCACCGGGAGGCAAGCAGATCGAGCTCGCCGTGCGCGGAAAACTGGGACCGCTTCTCAGGACTCTTAGCGAGATGCCAGTAGATGACCTCACCTTCGGGCCACCCGATCTGGAGGACGTGTTCCTGCACTACTACAGCGGCGATGGGGAACCGACCACGAAGCTGGAGGAGGCGAAGAGATGAGCCAGGTGATGTTCTGGCGTGCACTGAAGGACCTGCGCTGGACGGTGTTCTGGTACGCGCTGGGAGTATCGCTTTACGCCGTGATGATCGTGTCGTTCTACCCGACGGTGCGCGACAACGCCGCCATGATGGAGCAGTACATACAGGCACTCCCCAAAGCCCTCATGGAAGCCTTCGGGGTTACCGACATGGCTAGCTTCCCTGGCTTTATCGGGGGCGAGTTCCTCAACGTGATGTGGCCCCTGATCGTGAGCATATTCATCATCATGGCGGGGGCGGCGACGGTGGCGCGGGAGGTAGAGCGTGGCACCATCGAGCTTCTCTTGTCCGTGCCGTCGAGCCGCACGAAGCTACTGGTGGGCAAGCTGGCTGCCCTCTTGATCAGTATACTCGCGCTTGTGGCCGTTACCATCGGGGCGCTGGTGCTCGGAGCGATCGTGGTGGACGAGACGCTGGAGCTCGAGAACCTGCTGGCGCTTGGCGCGGTTCTAGTCTCCTTCGCTATTGCCGTGGCCGGGTACTCGGTTCTGTTCTCTTCCTTCTCGAAGGAACGCGGCAAGGCGGCCGGGATGGCGGCGGGGCTTACCTTAGCGTTCTATTTGGCGTGGGTGGTATCGGGCCTCAGCGAGGACTGGGAGTGGCTCAAGAACGTCTCGATCTTCACCGCCTACGAGCCGCAGCGTGCCTTGGAGAGCGGACATCTCGAGCTCTCGCAGCTCGGGCCGCTTATAGGCGTTGGCCTCGTCTGCATCGTCGCCGCGATCGCGATCTTTCGACGACGCGACGCCGTCCCTTAGCCCGGATACTCCACCGTGATGTCTTGCAGGGTCAGTCGGGTCAAGCAGGACTTGAGAGCATGTCTATCTCGGGTTGTCTGACCAAGGAGAGAGGATAGCCGTGGAGTTTGAGGTCCATACCGTCATCCATCGTCCGCTGAATGACGTCTTCGGATTCTTCAGGGACATTGAAATTATCGTGTAGCGCGAGGGTTCTACTCTGTGCACTGGATACAGATTTCCAAGAAGCCTAGCCTTGTCGGTAACTAGGTGAATAGGGAAGGACCGGCGAGGTACGACAACACCCAAGGGCTAACAGGCGCCTAGCAGCCAATATATAAGTACCGGGCGGGGCGGCTACGGTTATCCTGATGTGCTCTCCTGGTCGCCCATAGCTCTCCCCAGCCTACCCTCCGGGCTAGAGCCTCACCTTACACCGCGACAGGATCTCCGCCTGTGCGCTTCAGGCTAGCGAGCACGGCGCGAAAGGCCAGGGGCGTACTGCACTCCCACTGCAATCAGCTTTTGCGAAGATCTTCCAACGTCTCCGAGACCCATGTTCGCGCCGTCGCCGGCTGTACGGCATCGGGTTGTGGTCCCGAAGGTCGCGGGTTCGAGCCCCGTCGGTCACCCTCCTATTTGCAGGTAAAATGTGGCTTCGGCCTATCCGCTTTAAGGATAGTGGCAGCAGTAGGGCAGCAGTAGGATTTCCGAGTGGTGAGAAACGCCTTTCGCAGCGCCGGATAGCTAAGAAGCTTGGGAGTCCCAAGACAATGGTCAACGAGATCCCTGAGTGGTATCGGGCGACGCTGCCACGATAGTTAAGAGTTAGGGAGGATTAGCAGAAGGACCTCATCGGCCATAGCCGACGCAAACGAGAAACGTTCGAGCCCACAAAACGGGCGCGAGGGCGTACCTACACTTCTGGTACGCACCATGGCAAGATAGGGAGTCTTGTACTAATTCCTGAACCTCGCTGGGAAGGTAAGTGGTGTCACAACTATACCAGTACCTCACTCTGGTTAGCGTTCCTTTTGGGCGGGCTGGTCGTATCCATGGCCGGCGATTGCTTAAATGGGTGGGTCTTCGAGGGTGAAAGTTGTGTGCCGAGCCAAGCTGTACGAGAATCGCTGCCTGCTTACGGACCCTGGGTACTTGGAACTTTCGTGCTGCTGCTGGTGCTAACTCTTATCGTACGAAGGTTGGCCCGACGTGAGCAAGCTCGTGAGAGCTTTGCCCTGCTCAAACCTGGCGAGAAGCTGTCCCCAGAGGATTTAGGCTTCCAAGTGCTGGGACCAGGCGGCTAAGTCCGACCTCGAAAGGGTTGATGCTGCAAGTGGCTTGGTTTCTAAGCTGACTGAAGCTATCAGAACGGCACAGGACATTTTTTAGTATGCGCAAGGGTTTATAGACCGCTAAACCAGCGCCAGCTCTACCTTCGGTTCTTGGCCCAGCTTCGGTTGCCATCGAAACAACAGCTGGACAGTGACGATAACGTAGTCTTTCGCATCACATCCTATAGCGAACTGCCATGCAAACATCTGTAGGCGTTTCCAAAAAATTCACCTGTCCCAAATGGTGCTTCGGTAAACTGTTAGCTAGGCTACGTGATACGGGTTTAGGTAGTGAAGACGGCAGGGTACTAGATTATAGTAAGTTCCCTCATATTTAAGCGGTAGCACCGCTTACATCGAAGCAGAGAAAGGAGTGAGCTAATAATGAGAAGGACGATCTCGTTGATTACAGTGGTGGCCCTCTCGGCGGGCATGCTGATGCTAAATGCGGTCACAGCGTTCGCTGATGCCAATGAAAATTCTAGTTGCTTTGGCCAGTACGCGAGTACTATCAAAGAGACCCCGGATGCGGGGCCAGGCGCCTCTGTCAGTCCCGTTGCCCAAACCCTCGGTCAGGAAGCGCCCGGCGGAAATGAGCACGCCGCCCAGTTTCTTAATCAGATTCGCTCAAATTTCTGCTAGCGAGATGCGTGATTGCGGTAGCTGCCGTTAGGCGGAAGGACGGGGCGCCAAGTGCGGGTTTCGCCCAGTCTTGGGTATCGCTGGGTAGTTATCAACCGCGATTATTTGCTAAGAGAGCCGGTACCTCTTCGCTTGGGAGTGGTTCCGAGAAGTAATATCCCTGAGCCAGATCGCACCCCATCTCCTGCAACCGTGCAAGTTGCTCGGCGGTCTCTACGCCCTCCGCGATTACTTTCATATTTAGGGCTCGTACAAGGCTTACCATACCCGACGCGACGACCTCGTCGGTCTCCTTGTCTAGCTCTTCTACGAACGAGCGGTCTATCTTCACATAGTCTACTGGGAAGCGCCTGAGGTAGCTCATGGACGAGTAGCCGGTACCGAAGTCATCGATGGCTAGCTTTATCCCCAGAGCGTGCAGCTCCTGGAGGCAATTAATGGTTGACGGGGCATTCTCCATCACGGTGTTCTCCGTGATCTCCAGTTTCAGGCTGGAAGGAGCCAACCCGCTCTCTCGCAGGACTCTGGCCACCTCATTAGGTAGGTTCGGCTGCTGAAACTGTTGTGCTGAGAGGTTCACGCTCATTAGCAGTGGTGGCTCGCTCGGATACTGTTCCTGCCACTCTCGCGCTTGATGACACGCTATCTCTAGCACCCACTGCCCAACGGGGACGATCAGACTGCTCTCCTCTGCGGCAGGGATGAACTCAGGTGGTTGTAATAGACCCCGCTCTGGGTGCTCCCAGCGCGCTAATGCTTCCACACCGACTATCCTGCCACTCTCCAGGAGCACCACAGGCTGATAGTAGACTCTGAGCTCGCCTCTCTCGATTGCCCGCCTTAGATCGCCCTCCAGTTCCAGGCGCTTCAGAGCCCGACCGGGCATCCTTACTGTATCGGCGGCTAGAGAATAGGGCTGCCCCTTACTCTTGGCTTGGTACATCGCTATGTCTGCGGTGCGCAAAAGGTCGTCAGGTCGGTCCATGCTAGTTGAAGTACTTAGAGCAATCCCGATGCTGGGTGGGGTGAACACCTCACGTTCACCCAACATGAAAGGTAGCTCAAATTCCTCGGCGATCTGTGACGCAATATGGATGGCATCATCTTTACTTGTAATTTCCTCAAGCAAAGTGGTGAACTCATCACCACCAAGACGCGCAAGCGTGGTTCCAGGACCTAAGAACCGTTGCAAGCGCCTACTCACCGCGACCAGCAGTTGATCTCCCATTTCATGGCCTAAGCTGTCGTTTACGAGCTTAAAGTTGTTCAGGTCCATAAAGAGTAAGGCGACGGACTGATCGCGCCTCCTCAAGCGATCTAGGGCATGCTCGAGGCGGTCCATAAATAGAGCTCGGTTGGGCAGACCTGTTAATGGGTCGTGGAGTGATTGGTGCCTTAGTTGCTCCTCGAGCGCCTTGCGGTCGGTAATATCCCGAGAGCTGATGACGATTCCCTGGATATCTGGATCATGGAGTTGGTTGTTGACGGAATGCTCTAGGTGGCGTATAGAGCCGTCCGCGTGCGGGACTCGAAACTCCATGGGTGGATGGAGCCCAGGAGTTTGTAGAACCTCAGCGAATATATTTAAGGCCTGCTCGACGTCGTCAGGATGGAGCCAAGAAAATGCATTGGTATTGATCTGCCCTTCGGCCCGGTAACCTAGGACCCGTTCAATTGCTGGGCTCTCGAATAAGCGAACGGTACCGTCGGCCTCAATGACCGTAAGGATGTCCGATATGTTCTCCTGTACGAGCGAGCGGTAGAGCTTCTCGCCTTCACGCAGCCTCCGGTTATCGTCCTGCAGCTCAGTGACAGCGCTTTCCAACTGTCTGATTCGCTTCGTGAGATGATCTTCGAGGATCTCCTCGTGCTGGCGACTCTCCTCGGTCCATTCGCGGTTAGTGACGCCGCGAGCTAAGTAGTCCAAGGGGGCGTCCAGCGTCTGATTAGGCTTCCGGTTGCGCTGAGTGTCTTTCTCCCTAGTATTAGTCTCTTTGCGCCCGCCTGAGCCTAGAAGTCCAGTAAACCATCCGACTACCGCTCGTACGAACGTTGAGAAAAATCTCATCTAATCCTCGCTGAAAAGGCCTCCGTTCGCCTACCTTCAGTATCTTACTTCATATATACCTCTAAGGAGACGCGCTGTTCGTCGGTCAATGCGCTAAGGAATCTACCGTATCCTAATCAGTCTCCCTAAGCCCCACAGATGTGGCAGCAGTAGGGATAGAACAGAGCCGAACGGAACAGAAAATAGGCATGAGGTAAAGCCACATATTCGTCTTAAATAAGCGGAATTCCCTAACAGGATAGGACAGGCTAGAACCTGCCGATTGGGATTGTGGTCCCGAAGGTCGCGGGTTCGAGCCCCGTCGGTCACCCCAAGTTAGAAGTTCCGCCAAGGCGGTAAGGAAGAGCCCAAAGTGAGACGCCCGGCGGGTGTGCCGAGCGTCTCTCTACTGCAATCGTACTGCAATCGGCCTTTGTCAGGCCGTCTCTACCTGCCTAGCAGCACCGGCAGAACCATCCTTGCTGGCAGCTTTGCGGACTTCTAATCCGCGGCTCGCAGGTTCGAATCCTGCCGGACGTGCTCAAAAAATACTTAGATTTGCAGGAAATATATAACAGCAGAAAAGGGCCGGATGCTGACACCCGGCCCTTTTGACAGAGATTTGACAGTAGCCTGCTAGGAGAAGAGCGATCCGAAGCGCTTGACAGCCTCATCCTGCATGTCCGGCGAAACGTGGGAATATGTCGCCGGCCGGCACCACCACTACCTGGCCGCCCTTCGCCTCGATCGTCTCGTCCCCGGCCGTGAACGTGGCGGTGCCCTCCTGGACCACGAAGACCTCCTCGTAAGGGTGCCGGTGCAGCATCGGGCCGCTCCCCGGTGGGGCGTCCACCACGATGAGCGAGGCGCCCGCGCCGACCGAGGTGGTGGCCCTGGAACTCGTTCGCATCGTCGCCGCGCGTGGGGTCGGCGAGATCGACGACGCCCGCCGCGTCCTCCTGTCGTGTCCACCCGTCCTTTTCCTCCGGTTCTGTCTTCACGTCGTCCTACTTCCTGGGGTACCCTCCTCGGGCCTGCTCGAGCAATCACCAAGGCTTGCCGGCGTCGAAGAAGCGGCCCAGGGCGTTAGCGGTTTGCTCGGGGGCCTCCTCCGGGAAGAAGTGCCCGGCGCCCAAGGCGTGCCCCCGGACGTCGTCGCCCCACTCTCGCCAGAGGGCGATCGGTCCGCCCTCCTCTTCGTACCAGGCATCGAGCGGTCCTTTAGCACTCCACAGGACCAAGAGGGGACACCCTATCCGACGCCCGCTCGCGCGGTCCGCTCTGTCGTGCTCGCGATCGATGGTCGCGGCGGCTCGATACTCCTCGCAAATGGCGTGCGCGTGGCTCGGTTCTTGAAGAGCCCGCACATAGGCGGCGCAGACCTCTGGGGGGAACACGGTCGAAGGCGAGTTCCATCCCCCGAGCGCATCGTCGACGATGGCTTCGGGGACCGCCGCCAGGACGCGCTCGGGGAGCGGCTCGGGCTGAGCGAGTAGCGACCAGGGCCAGAAGGCCAACGCGAACCTGGCGTCGGCGCGCGCCCATACGGTCTCGGTCGGCAGGACGTCTAGGACGGCGAGCCGCTCGACGCGATCAGGATGGTCGAGCGCCATGCGGTAGGCGACGCGGCCGCCGCGGTCGTGCCCGGCGACGGAGAAGCGCGAATATCTGAGCCGCTCCATCACGGCCACCATGTCTTCGGCCATGGTCCGCTTCGCGTACGGCGCGTGGTCGGGGGCCGAAGGCGGGCAGCCGCTGCGCCCGTAGCCGCGCAGGTCGGCGCAGACAACCGAGAAGCGGCGGGCAAGCAATGGCGCAACGGAGCGCCACATCAGGTGCGTCTGGGGGAAGCCGTGCAGCAGGAGAAGCGGCGGGCCGGACCCGTAGGAGCGCACGAAGATGGTGGTCTCACCCGTCCGGATCTCTGAGGTCGCGAAGTCATCCATCATTCGTAGCTCGGCAGCCTGTACGACGACGCAACTTCAGACGCAATTATCGGTACCCGGTTGCATCGGCCGGCCTTCCGGCGTCCTGAACCTCCACGATGTAGCGCCAGGCGTCGGGTTGCGAGCCGTCGAGGTCGGTGAAGCCGTACTCCTTCGCGAGCCCCCCGCTCGAAAGGGAGCGGCCGTTCCAGCGCCCAACCTCCGGGTCCGCAGCGAGGTGGGCCATGGCCCGGCCCACGTAGCGCGGCGTCTCGGAGATGGCGAAGTACGGCTCCTTCGCGAGCGCCTTGCGCCAGTTGGACTCCTCCACGCCGAAGAGGTCCAGCATCATTTCCGAGCGCAGCCAGCCGGGGGTGAGCGCGACGGCCGTACAGCCGTGGGGCACGAGCTCTTTGGCCTGGGCCCACGCCATTCGAATCACGGAGTTCTTCGCAAGGTCGTAGAACAGTGAGTTCCGGTAGTTCTCGGCGTTGTACTCGGCGGTGCCGTCGGTCATCTCGACGACCAGGCCGCCCTCGTTCTTGATGAGGAGGGGCAAGGCGAAGTGGCTGGTGATTATGTGCGTGTCGATGGCGAGCCTCAGCATCCTAAGACCCCCCTCAAGGGAGTGCTCCCACACGGGCACGTCCCACTCGATCAGGCGCTCCCCGCCCCACACGTCGTTGACGAGCACGTCGAGGCGGTTCTGCTGCTCCTCTATGCGCCCGACCAGGTCGCGCACCTCGTGAGGATCCAGGTTGTCCACCCGGACAGGTATGCCGCGTCCACCGGCCTCGTCCACGAGCTCGGCCGTCTCCTCAATCGTCTCCGGACGATCGTACTCGGAGCGCCGCTCGCGTGTGGAGCGGCCGGTCACGTACACCGTCGCCCCGGCGGCACCGAGCTCGACGGAGATCCCGCGCCCGGCCCCGCGCGTGCCCCCGGCCACCAGCGCCACCTTCCCTTCCAACGGTCGCTTCATCGAACCTCCTCTAACCACTCCGGCAAATCATATCTTGAGACGAGGGTGTCTCCTTTCGCGCTCGACCCAAGGACGGCCTGCGACCGCGGCGGTCTTCTAAAGATGCCGCTCCGCGCCCACCTCGGGGTACCACCGGACCGGTGGGTTCGGTCACCGAAGGTCGAAGGCGCACCTAGCGCCCGACCCTACTCAAATACAGCACCGCCGGGCCAGCCTCCGCGAACGGGGCCGTGAAGCTGGTGCTCTTGTGGTCCTCGACGGTCACCTCGCCGGCGCCTTCCGTCTCTCTGCTGCCGACGCTGTACCACTGGACCGAATAGGTGGAGGGCTCCAGTGTCACGGTAAACGGGTCGGCCGTCTCGCTCGGCTGGAGGATGAGGTACTCCTCGCCGGGGTTCGCCAGCACGTACCCAGTGGAGCTGAGGTCGCCTCGGGACTCCATCGCGATGAGACTCACCCGCTCGGCAAAGCGACGCGTATCGCCCAACGCGTAGCGGGCCGGCTCCAGGGACGCGAAGGAGGGACTGCCCGAGGAGGGGTCGGGCGGGTTCACGCCTGTGACGATCCCGAGGTCGTATAGGATTGGGTTGTGGCCGCGGAGGAACGACTTCCAAGCCCACAGCGCGTCGCTTTTCATGGGCGAGTAGTGGTCGGTGTCGCTGATGATGACCTTCGCACCGTCATTTGCGGGCGGATTCGTGGACCAGCGGCTGTCCTGCATCGGCGATTCCACATCGTCGAAGCCTGGGGAGATCCAGTCCGCAGGGCTGTCAAACAGTACGTCGTTGACTTTGCTCTGATCCGGAACGGGGTACTGCATCGTCATCCCCACGGGGTGCTTGGCGTACCCCATCTGCGCCTCGTAGTGCTTGACGAAATCGATGACCCAATACTGCCACTGGGTGGAGTCTCCCCAATCGGGTGGCTCGGACAATCCTATCGTCTCGAGGAATCCCGGGTCGTCGACGGAACCGCCGCCAGAGGACTCGTTGGCGACCTCGTAGAGGACGTTGGGCAGGTCCTGGACGGTGTCGATGGCCTTGCGGATGTACGCCTCCTGCAATGTCTGTACGCGTAGATCTAGCGGCAGCACCTGATAGTCGTTGATCGAGGAGATACCAATATCGTTGACATTGTTGACGGCGTGAAAAGGATGACCCTCGACGTTGTCCGGCGCTAGACTGAGGTGGAGCCCGAAACCCTCGAAGAGCATCACCGAGACGTAGATGCCCTCGTTGCCGGCGGCGATGACGTAGTCGCGCAGCCGGTCGAAGTAGGCCGGGTCGAACCTCGAGAGGTCGAACTTCGGCTTGCCGTCCTTTGCCG
>JALZFJ010000226.1 GCA_030867425.1 Actinomycetota bacterium
CGTCTTCCGAGAAGTCCACGTCCTTCGTCTCGGGCCCCCACGCAGCCCCTGCGACGATGAGGAGGGCGCCTATCACCAGGAGGACGAGCACTGTGTACTCGAAGGGCATGAAGGCCGCCAGACCCGCTTGGTAGTAGGCATATAACGAAGGGAGGACCACCGCGAGGCTGTAGCCAATACCGAAGGCCGAAGCCCGGATGCCGGTGTGGAAGCGCTCGTTGATGTAGGCTGTTATCAGACCCCAGCACGAGACGACCAGGAGCGTGATTACCGTCGCCAGGGCGATGACCAGCAAGAGGCTCTGCGGCGGCGCGCTCAGGAGCAGCCAGTACAAGAAGGTGCCGACCACCGCCGCGACGAGGCCGTACGCGATCAAGAAGGGCCGGCGTCCTACGCGCTGGCTGATCACCCCGGAGGCGATGTAGCCCCCGACGAGGACGACGTTGGCGACGACGAGCGTTATCGTGGTGTTCGTCTTGGACAGCCCGACCGGGCTGCTGAGCAGGTTCGGCAGGATCGCCGCGACCGTCTGGAGCGTCAGCCAGAAGCCGGTCATGAGCACGAAGACCTGCAGGAAGCTCATCAGGTTTTCCCGCTGAGTGAACAACTGCCTGAGGGGAGCTTGGGCTCCGCCGCCCTCCTCGAAGAGCTCGGACTCATTCACGAAGCGGACGTAGTAGAAGACGAGGGCGAAGGCGAGGAGGGCCCCGATGACGAAAGGTACCCTCCAACCCCACTGCACGTACGGAGAGTTTATGTCGTCGGCTGGTATGAAGAGGAGCAGCACCGTCGTGATCGCGGAGATGGTGGCGAAGGCCAGCGGGTAGCCGCTCATGATGAGCGAGCTGTAGAACCCCCGCTTCTCCTTGGGACTGTACTCCATCGCCAGCGGGTTCGCAGAGGTGTACTCCCCGCCCAGGAATACGCCGTCTATAAGGCGTAAAGCGACAAGTAGGATCACTGCCACTATGCCCCACTGTTGGTAGCCCGGTAAGAGGGCTATGAGCAGCGTCACCACGCCGAATCCACTTACGGATAGGATCGTCGTGCGCCTCCTGCCTATCGCATCAGCGAAGTGGCCGAAGATGAAGGACCCTATGGGCCTGCCGAGAAGTGTTGCTGCGAAGATCGAACCCGAGACTACCGACTTCTCCACCGTACCCATCTCGGGCGCAACGAAGTACGCTATGGCCGGCGCCAGCACCACTATCGGCAGGTAGATGTCGAACATGTCGACGAAGAACCCGAACCATGCTCCCCGAATAGCGCTCTTTGCTCTAGGGTTTAAAGCCTGCTGTTGTCCGCTTGCTGCGGTTGCCATACAGTTCCTCCTCTCGCGCATGCTCTACACTCGGACGTTTCGGTGGCCACCGCTTCCCCGTACCAGAGCGTCCTTAAACCGAGTATGCTACGACAGTACCATTAAAATATCAACCCTTAGAGCAAGGATTCGCCGACCGGAAATGCTTGTCGTCGGATCACCGCGTAAGCTATAATTCATACAAGTCAACGCTTGCGCGAAGAGGCCGTAGAGAAGGCTGGTGATGATGAAACAAGAGCTTCACCCTGAAAGTCTGGCACTGGAAGAAGCGCGAGCACGCATCCGTAGCAGCGAACACACCGGGCCGACCGGCGGCGTCGCGAGCGGGCACGTGCAGACGAACCTCGTAATATTGCCGGAGGAGTACGCCTTTGATTTCCTGAAGTTCTGTATCCGGAACCCGAAGCCCTGTCCGGTACTGGAGGTCACGGACGTGGGCTCCCCCACTCCGCCGGTGATGGCTCCCGGTGCGGATTTGCGGACCGACGTTCCGAAGTATCGGGTGTACGAGGACGGCAAGTGCGTCGCCGAGCCGACGGAGATAACATCGTACTGGCAGGATGATCTGGTGTCGTTCCTGATCGGCTGCAGCTTCACCTTTGAGAAAGCGTTGCTCGACGCGGGACTGCGCCTCGCACACCTGGATCAGGGCAAGAACGTTCCCATGTACGTCACGGGAAGGGAGTGCGTCCCGTCGGGGCCTTTCTCCGGGTCGATGGTCGTGAGCATGCGGCCCTACCGTCCAGACGAGATTCCCCTCGCGGTAGCGGTCTCGGGCCGGTACCCGGCGATGCACGGCGCGCCGATGCATGTTGGGGACCCGGAGTCCTTGGGCATAAGAGACCTGGAGGAGCCAGAGTTTGGGGAGCCCATCTCGATAGACGAGGATCAGGTACCCGTCTTTTGGGCCTGCGGGGTCACACCGCAAGCGGTGGCGATGAAGGTGGCGCCGCCCCTGATGATCACGCACAGCCCCGGCCACATGTTCATAACCAACCGCCTGAACGCGGAGTACGAAGTATAGTAAGAATCCTCCGTCGCGAGGTTTTAGCCTGCTGGCCGATGCAGCAAGAAACGGCAACCTCTACAATGGTTCCCGATGGGAAAGGTATAGCTCTTTACCGTACTAGGAGGTAGGCATTGGATAGGTCGGGTAGAGAAAATGCTGTTCGGACGTCCTCCATCAGGCAGGTCCTCGGGGCGAGCTTTATAGGCACCGCCATAGAGTGGTACGATTTTTTCATCTACGGTACGGCGGCCACCCTGGTCTTCGGCCAGCTGTTCTTCAGCCCGGAGTTCAGCCCGCTCGCCGCCACGCTGTCGTCTGTGGCGACTTTCGCGGTCGGCTTCGTGGCCCGCCCCTTCGGCGGCATAGTCTTCGGCCACTTCGGCGACAAGCTCGGCCGCAAGGCTATGCTCGTCCTCACGCTGAACATGATGGGCATTGCGACATTTCTGGTCGGTCTCATACCCACGTTCGAGACGATCGGACTACTGGCCCCGATACTGCTCGTGGTGTTGCGCATAGTCCAGGGCCTCGGCGTCGGCGGGGAGTGGGGTGGCGCTGCCTTGATGGCTGTGGAGTACGCGCCCGAGAACAAGCGAGGCTACTATGGTAGCTGGCCACAGATGGGCGTTCCGGCGGGTCTTCTCCTCGCCACCGGGATCTTCGGAGCTGTGTCGTTCTTGCCCAACGAGCAGTTTCTGGCCTGGGGATGGCGTATCCCGTTCCTGCTGAGCATCCTCCTGGTCG
>JALZFJ010000240.1 GCA_030867425.1 Actinomycetota bacterium
TGTCCATCCAGCGGGTCGGTATCGAGAGAAAGTGCTGATACCGATCCCGCGTCTCGGGTGCCTCGCGGCTTACGACGTGCTTTTCGCTTTCTTCTACCATAGCTTCTTCTTTATCTTCTTGCGTGCCGGCCGAAGGCTTCTATTTGGATGTTAGGCGAGACGTGCGAGTACGGCAAGGACTCCTTCAAGATGAACAGGGTGATCTCTACCCTAGCAGAGCACGGTGATAAGGCAGGAGGTTTTAGAGAGGCGATCTACGCTATGAGGGGTACGGCACTGCGGATGAGCAGAGAGGAGAGGCTCCTCGCCACCAAAGCGTGCCACTCGACGGTAAAGTTAGGGGACAAGCTCTCTCAGGAAGAGATAGAGGCATTGATAAAGGAGTGGTTGATCGGCCGCTACTCGGCTACGTGTCCTCACGGACGCTCTATCTGCTACCGCATAGAGCACAAGGATATAGCCCGCTAGCTGGACAGGCACTAGTAGAGTAGGATCTGCCAGCACTTAGATTTGCATCGTGGCCATGAGCATCTGAAATTCCACGACAACTGAGCCATCAGATGGCCCGTTTCTAACCTTCAGCGCCGCACTACCTTCTCAAGGAAGGTACACAGCTAAAGTGGTAACCAGCCCCTTGGCACAAGTTGGGAGAAGTGCCATCATCCCCTACTAGAAGAAGAGTTACGAGGAGGACAAGTGGCTATCAGGACTGCGCTGAGAGAGGTTTTGGGTTTGCAGCACCCTATAGTCTTGGCTCCCATGGCCTCGGTTTCTGGTGGCCAGCTGGCAGCGGTGGTGTCCAACGCGGGGGGCTTAGGCTTGGTAGGCGGCGGTTATGGCGATCCTAACTGGCTGCGCGAGGAGCTGTCGTTGGCGAGGAACGAAGCGGAGCGGCCCTGGGGAGTCGGCCTTATAACCTGGCACGCTACACACGAGACGGTCGAGCTAGCCTTGAGTTACGAGCCCCACGCTTTCATGCTCTCCTTCGGCGACCCTGCGCCCTACGTCCCGACCATAAAGGAGGGGGGGTGCCAGTTGATCTGCCAGGTGCATGACGTCGAAGGCGCTTTGGCGGCCGAGGCAGCGGGTGCCGACTTCATCGTCGTGCAGGGGACGGAAGCGGGAGGACACGGTACCGAGCGCGCTAGTACGCTGCCGCTGGTGCCTGCAGTGATCGACGCGGTCTCCGCAACGCCGGTTCTGGCTGCCGGAGGCATTGCCGACGGGCGCGGCTTGGCAGCAGCGATGATGCTTGGTGCGCAGGGGGTGCTAATAGGTACACGTTTCTACGCGTCAATCGAGGCCCTGGGGCACGAGCAGGCTAAGGAGCGCATCGTGGCCGCTAAGGGCAACGAGACGAAGCGGACCCGGATCTTCGACGTGGTGCGTGGTCTTGAATGGCCAGAGGACTATACTGGTCGCGCCCTACACAATCTCTTTCTAGAACGGTGGGTCGGCCGGGAGAAGGAACTGGCTGCAGCGCTAGATGCTGAGGGACCGGCTTTTCGAGAAGCGGTGCAGAAAGGGAACACCGATATCGCGATGATCTGGTGCGGGGAGGCGGCGGACCTGATCTCCGATGTGCCCGCCGCCGCCGAGTTGGTGCGGCGCATCAGCGCCGAGGCTGAAGCGTGCTTGCGGTCAGGGGAAGAGCTACTGGAGACGTCAACGTATTAGCCATCTATGAGACATGTAGTCCACATCTCACTGAACGAGACTGACCTGATCGCCCTCATCCCGGGCTTATCCGCCTTCCGAGGGCTTTATGTTGCCGAACCTGTCAACTATAAACGCGGCAAGCCAACCGGCAAACAGCCCCAAGAGTGCCCCGCTCAGCACATCAGTGGGATAATGCACGCCCACGTAGATACGCGAGTAGGAGATAGCGACCGCAAGGGCCAAAAAGCTCCATCCCCAGAGTGATACCCGGCCGAGCAAGCGCCGAGCGGCGAGCAACGCTCCGCTAGAAGCAGCAAAGGCGTATGTTGCGTTGACAGAGGGTAAGGAGTATGAGCTCGGTGGGCTAACTAGCAAGCGTACGTCCGAGAGCGAGAGGAAGGGTCTTGGCTGCATCATACGGGTCTTCAGCACCTCAGAGGAGGCTACTCCCACCACCAAAGCGATTAAGCCTGCTAGCGCGGCCCGACGACCGATCCTGCCACCGAGTGCCGCGAGCGCTCCTAATAACACTAGCCAGACCAACGCATAGTCGTTGACACGACTCAACAAGGTCATGCAAAGATCCAGTATGGGGTTAATCCAGACGCCGTTTATGAGATGAAACAAGAAGTGGTCTATGTCAGTCATTCTCTAAACAATCTGTAATGACAACGGCGAACCATTCGGCACTTTCGACGTCTTCGACTACATCGCGCTGTGCAAGGAGCACTGCGAGAAGGTCGGGATTGGGGCCGACTACGTTGAGAAGATGTTCCGCTGATTGGCCTCGGCTTCGATAATGAGCCCCGATCCGCATTAAGCCGCTGCTTACTTCTCTGCTCTAGAAAGCTATACCCAGCAGATGAAGGATTAGCAACAGCGCCCATCCCACTACTCCGAGGATGGCACAGATAACCACAGTAAGTATGTTGATGGGGATGTCGTCCGCGAGGAACAGATTCGTCAGAAAGAGGAGGATCAGCCCAACGATTGTGTTACCTATAAGCGTGCGCAGCATGTCTTCTCTTTTCTCCCTTCTTCGATTATTTCCTCAGACGAAGCATATCATCCGTATTAGCCGAGAAAATACCAGAGCCCCTTAAGACCTCGGCTTGGCCTCTATTCACCGAGCTGCCGACAAGACGTCTTCTGGGAACTTAGCTTCCCGTGTAAGAAGTTCTGGGAAGTTCGGTAAAGGTAGATCTGCTAAGGGTAGATCTATTTCTGCATCACAGACTCTATTGGCTGAGCTGTGATTGTAGCGTCTGTGTGCCGATATACAACCACCTTCCACGTGCCGTCTTTATAGCCCCTCCCAGAAACATTTGCTTCTGGCATGAGGCAGAGAGCACAATACTAGAGGTATCGGCGAGCAATGAGGGAAAGGTAGGCCCAAAGCATGACCGAGAACAAGAGCATGGGCGAACAGCCTAACGCCCACACTGACGTCGAAGGAGAAATGGAGCCGACAACGACCATCGAGTATCCCGTTGTGCGTAAGAAGTTTCGCGTCACCATCGACGTGGAGGCAACGCTCACCGCGGGGCCCCGCGGGGGAGAACTGCCCCCCGCTCCGGAGAACGTGCCCCACACTCGGGCGCTTATGGAGCGACTGATGGCCCGACCCGAACTGGTGGACCGGCTCTTGCGCCTTCGGGCGGTGGATGCGGCCAAGCAGGCAGGGAAGGCGCTGGAGGTTGAACGCGAGGGAAGCGGAGCCTCCGAGGACGAGCTGCTCGGCCCCATCTTCGCGGAGCTTGAGCCGGAGGCCCAGGCGTACTTCACCGAAGAGCTGGAGGACGAAGCAAGTGAGTATTACTTCGACGGCTATGGGGCGACGGTAGAGCGGGTTAGCTTGACAGAGATCATCGAAGAGTGAGTGGGCGAGCTCTTTCACAGCTGGAGCTCCGTAATATGCCTTCTCTATTCACAGGGCTGCCGAGAAGTGCAGGACTGTTGAAAACGGCGGGGCTCCTTTCTAGCGCCTGTTCGGCGCCTAGAGAGCATCGTTTTAGGACCATCGATTGTTCGGCAGCGACACTTTCAACAGGCTGAAGTCTTCTCGGAAGACTGTATTCGCTATCTAGGATACCGGGACGTTAAAACCCTATCACCACACTCCCCTCGTCGATACTCTTATTCGACCGACTCACCTCAGGTCACCGGACGATCTTGAAGTTGAAGATGGGGTTCTGGAGCGCACCCAACAGCCGTAGCCAGATGGGGAGGAGCATCTCGGCGCCGCGGGCAGTGGAGATGTCTCCCAGGTCGATGATGTCGGCCCAGCCGAAGCTACGAAGCAGCTCGGTCACCGTGGCCTTGGCTTCGGCATCGTCGCCGCTCACGAACACGGTGTGGCCGGCACCGGCGAGCTGAGCGGGATCGACCATCAGGTAGGCGTTCATGGTGTTGAGCGTCTTCACCACCTTCACCTCAGGAAACCTCCGCTGGATCCGCTCGCCCAGCGAGTCGGTATTCGACACCGAGAGCGTGGGGGGCATCCCCTGCGAGAAGTCCAGGGCGTTGGCGATGTCGATCAAGACCTTGCCGTTGAGGTTGGCCTCGCCAGCCAACTCGAGCGCATCCAGCGAGGCGACACCTGCGGTGGCGTTGACGATCATCTCGCTATGAGCGGCCGCTTCGCCAAACGTACGAAGCTTCACCTCAGAGTGCTCCTGCTCCCAAGCGCTGAACGGGGGGTTGCCGTAGGCGTCGGGCTCGGTGCGGGACAGCGTCTCAGCCGGCTCACGAGTCCCGATCACCACATCGTGCCCCAATTCGTCCAGCCGGGCTGCGAACGTCTTCCCGACTATACCGGTGCCGAGGATACCGAATCTCACGTTCCCATCTCCTTTCATTGTCCGATTTCTGGAGGCGTCTTCAGCAAATCAATGGTGCCACATCCCACGAAGCCGAACTTAGTGCAATCGATACCGCGATCGGTAACCGGCGGACCTATTCACACCCCTCTGCTGCTTTAGGATGAGGAGGCCCGGCGACCATGGAAGGAGCGTGAGATCAGACGGGCGAGGGGTTCTACAGGGGCTTGCGGAGACTGAAGGCAACGTCAGCCCCCTACCCATATAGGTGCGAGCATAAGGAGTGTGCTCGGCAGGAGTCGAACTTAGACCTCAATGTTTGGGTTCCGCGTGGCCGCATCTATGCAGTATCCCGGATATAGGCTGCCGAAAAAGCCTCTCTCCCGGCAACTTGGTTACAAGAGGCGGATGGCATAATAATAGAGGCGGATGGCATAATACCTCTTCGGGTATAAGTTTGTACGTTTGCTCACGGAAAGGTGGAAGAAGGACATGCCAGAGACGTTCATGCAGCGCATCGTCGACGCCCTGCCCTTTCTGGACAGGGTCGCTGAACGTGTCCAGCCGAAGGTGCAGAATGTCGTCGAGGCAGGTGGGACGACGGCGCGCAATGTACTAGATGGTGTCTGGTTCGAGGCGCCGCTGCATCCGGCGCTCACGGACGTACCCATAGGCTCCTGGACCGCAGCAGCCGCCTTCGATGGGCTGGACCTCGCGATAGACTCCAGGGCCATGAGAAACGCGGCCGACGCTTCGCTCGCGCTCGGGGTGGTGGGAGCACTCGGGGCTGCCGTGACCGGGCTCTCCGACTGGCGCTACTTGAGCGGCGGGTCGAGGAGGATGGGGGTAGCGCACGCGCTTCTGAACACGATAGGGCTCGTCCTCAGCATCGCCTCGCTCATTCTCCGAGCTGCTGGGCGCAGGAACGCCGGGCGCCTGGCCTTTCTGGCCGGGTATTCCGTCAGCGGCTTGGCCGCCCACCTCGGTGGAGAGCTCTCTTACCATTATGGGCTACGCGTCGACCACAACGCCTTCCAGCGGAGCGGTCCTGACGAGTTCACCCCAGTCTTAGACGAGGACGAGCTGGCGCAAGACAGCATGCGACAGGTCCAGGTCGAGGGGGCAGGCGTCCTGCTCAGCCGCTCCTTGAACGGCGATGTCTGCGCCATATCCTCCGTCTGCAACCACTTTGGCGGGCCGCTCGAACAGGGCGATCGTGAGGGGGACACCGTTGTCTGTCCCTGGCACAAGTCCCGCTTCAACCTGTGCAGCGGCGAGGCCATAGACGGCCCGGCCGTCTTCCCCCAGCCTCTCTATGAGACCCGCGTGCGCGACGGAAAGATCGAGGTGAAGGCAGTAGAGCAGAACATCCAGAAGCAGGTGAGCTAGGAGCTCGTTAGGGTTGGGCCATATGGTGAGTGTAGGGGCTTTCGCCGACAGTTACCCATGCCTCTGGTAAATTAAGACTCAAGCGAAGGCTGAACAAAACCTACCGTACTACGTCCTTGCCGGTTATCTGCTCCAAACTTCCGAGTAGACACCATTATCGGCGATAGATGAATAGAGTCTAGAGGCTAAGGGCTGCCCCTTAGCTCTATGCGCTAGCCCCTACCTAAGCGTAGTTTGCGCTCATCCTATATTAGCTCTCTAAACACCCCTCCACCTCTTCAGTGTACTGCTGCTCAGCCGCCCTGAGGTCATCCTCATCCTGATCCTCCAGCCAGCCTTCAAACTCCTCCTCATCGGGCTCATCATCCTCGGCTATATACATAGCGAAGAAGA
>JALZFJ010000244.1 GCA_030867425.1 Actinomycetota bacterium
CTAGCCTCGGTTGAGACAACGGCGCTGATGAGCGTGGAAGAGACGCTAGAGGCCTTGGCGAAGGGCAAGGACATTGGCTACCGCCGCCCAGGTGAGTAGCCAGCAACCTCAGAGTAAGTTTTGCAAACAGCCAATCGGGGGCCTCATCGGGCCGAGGATATGCAGGATCCTGCAAACGCACTTCCGAAAACAAGCCTTGTCGGCAATTAGGTGAATAAGGAAGGCCGGGGTCCCTAGCTCTAGTTGCCGACTCTCTTAAGCCGGGAAAGGCTTACATTCCTTTAACTCAATTCTCTCCTACGAGGTGTAGACTGGCCTTTACTATGGAGAAGGCCAAGGTGCTGTTCTTGTGTACTCATAACTCTGCACGCTCACAGATGGCGGAGGGTCTTCTACGCCACCTAGCAGGCGACCGCTTCGAGGTAATGAGCGCCGGTACCGAGGCGACACACATCAGGCCGCAGGCCGTGAGGGCTATGGATGAGTTGGGGATAGACATCTCAGCTCATGAGTCTAAGCCCCTGGACAGGTATGTCGGACAACCTTTCGACTACGTCATCACAGTCTGTGATCAAGCCAATGAAGCGTGCCCGGTCTTCCCCGGCGTGAGGCGGCGGTTGCACTGGTCCTTTGAAGACCCTGCACAGGCTAGTGGCACTGAGGAGGAGCGCATCCGGGTATTCCGGTCGGTCAGGAACGCGATTAAAGAGCGCATTGAGACGGATCTCCTGCCAAAGGACAGTTGAGTTTCCGAGAAGGCCTTATTGTCGGCAACCCGGTGAATAGAGAGGCAATGGGATTCTGCTGGTAGTTGGTCCACGCTCACCGCTAGAATCAGACCCGCGCCCTCCTTCGCTCAGCTGGCCGGGCCCGATGCTGCCCGGCGGCGAGGGCATAAGACACTGTCACAATGAGCAGGCCGTTGACTGGGTGCAGCGCGGCTAGAGCTGGGACTGTCCCCAAGAACACTTCCACCAAAAGCCATTGGAGAACCATGAGGGCGAACAAGAGCGCTGCGAGAGTCACACTACGGCGTGAAAGGGTACCCATCAGGACGGAAAGCACGGCAAGAATAAGCAATACCAGGGACGTTATTCCCAACACAGTGCCGACCGTAGCGTGCGGGCTGAAGCTCGCCGCCCTGAAGACGCCGAGGCCGGCCAAGAAGAACTGAAGCACCGCCCCAACCAAGAAGAGCCAGGCAAGACCTCGGAAGCTCTGGTAGGCCGCTCGTCCTATCCCTTACGCTCCTTTGCCGGAGGACCTAAACTCAAGAATGGAATCTCCTACGTTAGGGTGACGTTACCGGTGCGCTCTGGGCGCCGACGACTAGTAATATCACGCCTAAGCCAACGAGAACGAGGCCAGGCAAGGTCGCTGCAAGGGTGAGATTGAACCTACCCGACTTGCGTAGAAGCTGTATTGCGGTGAGGACCACACCGGTAAGGGTAAGAACCCCCCGCAGATGAAAATCATTGGCTTGTGGGATTCTCAAGAGGCTCTTGAGGCTGCGAAGCTGGAACTTGAACTGGCTCGCGAGCAGGTCTGGAAAAACGAATCTAGATGAGGAGAATGAGGGCGTGACGCGACGGACAATGGGCCTCATCGGTGTTCCCTCCAGCGCCGGGGCCCACTGGCCTGGCCAAGATAAGGCGCCGCGAGCGCTGCGCGAAGTCGGGATGGTCGGGCGGCTCGAGGCTGTGGGCTTAGGCGTAGTCGACTACGGCGACCTTCCGCGCGCCCGCTTTCGCCCCGACTCAAAGCATCGGCAGTCCCAGAACCTGGAGGCTGTGGTTGAGGTCACCCGTTTGGTGGCCGACAAGGTCGAGCAAGCGCTGCTAGCCGACGAGATCCCACTAGTGATCGGCGGCGACTGCACCATCGAGTTGGGGGTGCTCTCAGGGTTTATGTGTGCCGGCCAAGATCCGGCACTCTTGTATCTCGACGGCGGGGTGGATCTGCGCACCCCCACCACCAACCCTACGGGCATCCTCGACTCGATGGGTGTGGCGCACATGGTAGGGGAGCCGGGGGCGGCTGAGGAACTCGCTAGAATTGGACCACGCTTTCCGCTGATGGAAGAGGAGAGGATCGTGCTGTTCGGCTATGAGCCGAACCCCCCTGAGATCGAGGTGCTAGAGCGGCGCTCAATGCCCCGCTACCCGGCCAAGATCGTCCGAAACAGACCCCGGGAGGCGGCTGCCGAGGCGCTCGCCCAGGTCGAAGAGGAGGCAGAGCGGTTCGTAGTACATTTCGACGTGGACGTGATCGACTTCGTGGATTTCCCCATAGCCGATGTGCCCCAGCACAACGCAGGCCTGACGTTCAGAGAAGCGATTGCGTGTTTAGAGGTGTTTGCCTCCAGCCCCTACTTCGCGGGTCTCACGATAACGGAGTTCAACCCGGACCACGCCGACGAGGAGGGAGAACTCGCCGCGACCTTCGTCCGGGAGGTAGCAGACACTTTGGCAGGAAACCAGTCATAGAGCAATCGGCGAGGTCTGAAAGGGGCGAACTGTGGAGAACTCGACTTCAGAGGCTCCCTCCTTAACTAAAGCGCTGAAGCGGAGGGCAAAATTTCGGTATTCGGGAACCTACATGGAGAGATCGGAGCGCACAGGTATCCTCACCACGCTAACTAGTACACCTCGGAATCTTTCTTGACGTTACTAATTCGCCCAGTAGCCACCTTCTCGGAAGACCACACCCCGCATAGCCCAGGCCCAACACCTTTGATCGTCCCAGCCCTCACCCTCCGAAACTGTCGCAAAGCTGACCCGTAGGAAACCGCTTGCCCTCTGTGGCTTTCGCTATGTGGCGCTTGTCTCGCCACCTCGCATGGACCGGCCTCCTGGCCCTACAAGCCGAACACCCGCTCCAGCCCCCTGCCGACGAGCCACTCGACGACTCCGCCCAGCCCTTGCACCACCAGCCAGAGGCTCCCTCCCACAGTCAGGGCATAGAGGACGCTCCCGCTCCGCAATCCCGGGTATCTCTGGTCCAGGTGCCGCTTGAGCGCCCTCTGGTCCTCCTCGTCCGGCAGCCGCAAGTTGAGCCACGTCCCCCATGCCGCGTCTCCGCTCGGCTGAGCGGTGTGCCGCTCAGGGGTCAGATAGCGCGCGAGCGAAAAGAAGGGACTCTCCCCACTGCGCAGCGCCCGCAGCGCCATGTAGCCGAAGAATATCCCCCACAAGCCGGTCATGACCGAGAACCACAGGGGAGACACGCCCCCGGACGCCCAGCCCGTGAGCACCAGCGCGAGTGCCGCGAGCGCCAGCCCCACATCGAACAGGCGTGCCAGACGGGGGCTGGCTGCGAGGGCCGGCCTCCACAGGACGAGCACCACAGGCAGCCCCACGAGCGTGATCGCGATAGCTATCGGGAATATTACGAGATCCTGCGGGTTACGCCGCAGCCCGACCCAGTCAGGGTCGAGGAAGAGGTAGCGGGATGCGGTGACGAGGGCCGCGGAGGCGTAGGCGAGGAAAGCCACGACGAACCCGGCGACGCCGAAGAGCACTGCCTTTCGAGCCCTATGCCGATCCTCGGTAAGGAAGAACGCTACCAGGGCGGCCATCCCCAGCGCCAAGCCGGCCAAGATTCCCGTGCCGGGGGCAGCGTACCAGATGTCTAAGGGGTTAGAACCCTGAACGGCACGCACCAATGCCGGCAGGGAGCCGAACGCGAGTTGCCACAAGAAGGCCAGGAGCGTGATCGCCGCCACCAGCGCCCAGCCCCACTCCCTCTGCTTCGTCGCCTCCCGCTCCGGTGGAACGGACCAGTCGACGTACGGGGCCAGTGCCGCAACCGTCTCATGGTCGATGCCCTCGACTCGTCCCAGATCCTCGGGTCTGCGAAGGTAGCCGTGCTCCTCCCTGTACGCCACGATAAGCCGGGCCTGCTCCGGTCCGATGCCGGAGAGGGTCTCCTTCAGCTCATCGGTCGTAGCCGTATTGATCCTAACACGGGTATCAGCCACAAAGCCTGACCTCCGATCGGCATTGTACACAGCTACCTCCTAACCGGAGGACCGACGCCCCAATCAACCCAGGCCCCTCTCATCTGCCATTATTCAACCAAATGCCTAGAAGATGGCTTCTCGGAAGTCCGGGCGCATTAGGTAGAGCCCACCGCCACCCACTCGAAGCACACCTCCTCCTGTGCGCCGTCGGTCAGCAGGGCGCGGAACTCGATCTCAAACCCTTTTTTCCCTGACCGAGCCCAGGACCTCCAGGTAGTGGGAGTTGTACATGATGCCCAGGACGTTCCCGAAGGGATCAACCACCGAAGCGGTGACGAACCCCGCCTCGCCGCGGCGGGTGAGCGCCTCGTACTCCTTCGCCCCCATGGACAGCAACCGCTCGAGGGCCGCCG
>JALZFJ010000257.1 GCA_030867425.1 Actinomycetota bacterium
TCGGGGTAGGCGCATCGGCCTTATTCGTTGCCGCAGGCATGCTTGGGGTCGGCGTTGGCTTCGCTGGAATAACCTCCCCGAACACCAACGCGACCGCTGCCACGCTCCCCCGAGACGAGGTCGGGGTAGGCTTGGGTATCTACCAGATGCTCTTCTTCCTAGGGGGCGGTTGTGGACCGGCGCTCCTCGGCGCCTTTCTCGCAGCCCGCCGGGAGAGCGGAGCCGGAGCCCTCAACCCCTTCTATACCCTCAAGGCTACGGCCTTCTCCGACGCTTTTCTCCTGCTGAGCTTGTGCTCGCTGGTTGCGCTCTTGGTTGTCAGCTATGGGCAATCGACCGCTGACAAGGGACCAGGAGCCAGTGGCTTTGGGTTGTAGATTTCGATAAGGCCAGCTGGTTTGGCCAATTGGATATCCCACTCACCTTAGGATAGTCTGCCCGAATCACCAGACACCTCCTAGGGTAGTCCGGTTAGTATCAAACTAGTGTTAAAAGGCCCCGGCGTTTGTCCGGGGCTTTCGGCTTTTCCTGCGATTTGCGGGGTTTCATGAGGCACGCTCGGCAGGACTCGAACCTGCGGCTTCTGATTCGTAGTGATAGAGTCGGCGGTCCCATAGACCCCGTTGGCCCCTTTCAGGCCCTGTTTACGGGGTTTTGCTCGGGAGGCGATGTCATTAGGTCTCTACGAATCCTCGCGAATCCCCACCCATTAGTGGTAGCGTAAGTGGTCTCTCGATGGTCGAAAAGCGTCGGCTCGTACGCGCCGGCACGGCGGTAGTGCCCCTCTTTGACACGCTAGTAGCGCCAGCCGCGCTGGCCGCGTATCTCAAAGCTTTTTACTCAACGCGAGGATCATATGCGCGAACCACCTATAGTCTCGGGGGCAAATAATTCCTCTATCGTTACTCTTCGCTTACTCAAACCCTGTTCGTATGAATATTGTGTTAAAGTCTCAAGGGGCTTTAAATTGGCCTCTACACCATAAGGCCATGGATCTTCTCCGAACACAGAGCGTTGTTTCTCAATTGCAGGTATCATCCAGGGCATAGTGAATTGTAGTGCACCGGTTTCGTAAGCCCTGTCTAAGGCAAAAGCTTTAGCTTCGTCAAAAGCACGGTACAAGTTTCGTGCAATCCAGCTATTGGATTCATATATATCCCGTCTAATCACCACCGTGTGCATTATTGGAAAAATATGGGTTCTTTCGAAATAGTCTTGCTCGATGCTCGCGTAATCCTCGAAAAGGCGGCGAACATTGGATGAGCCTTTGTAGAAACAGGAGGGCATACGCGCCGTTACAAGCGCATCTAATTCACCTCGATCTAGCATACTATTCAACGTATCGCTTTCAGCGATTGGCTCAACGTGTACATGTTTCGGCAAATTTAGGGAGAGTCTCTCCACTCGACCCTGTTGTTCAAGTCCGCCCGTTCGCCATTTCCTAATGTCTTCAGGATGAACACCGTACTCGTGTTGTAAGATACCTCGAACCCAGGTTGCTGCTGTTATTTGGTACTCGGGAACTCCGACTACTTTGTTCTTTAAATCCTCTGGTTTCTCTATACCTGCCCGGACATTCACATATATAGCGGAATGGCGAAACATTCGTGAGGGAAACACTGGAATCGCTGTCAATGGTAACTGTCTATCTATATTGTCTGCTTTCGATACTATATATGAATGAAGTGAGAATTCGCTGGAGCCAAAATCTTGGTAGCGGGCCATCCGCCAAAAGGTTTCCTCTATTGTGGGGAGGACTATAAAATTTAGATCTATACCGTCTGGGTGAACAGTACCATCTAGAAGTGCTCGAGTACGATCATAGTCGTATGCGCTAGCGTAAGCTAATGAGAGTTTCCCCACCAATTACTTCCTTAACCGTTAGAACTACACACAACGCCGATGAATAGCCCTGGGAGGACAATGACATTGTCACCCACCCCCAGTTCATCGGTCGACCTGACCCGCGCAAAGCCGCGTAGCAATGTAGCTTCGCAGGTCAACACGCCAGGTAGGCGACATCACCCTCGCGCATCGCAGAACTCCCAAACCCTGCGCGAGGGCGGCTTTAGCCCGATCCGGAAAACCTGGACGGTCGACGCGTGGTGAGACTTGCCGAGAGGTCGTTAACACCAGAACGAGTGTTCCCAGACCTTCACCTCTTCTACCATGAGTACTCCATATTCGTCCGTAAAGAATAGCAGAGGCTTGCCGCCTTCGTAATTCAAATACTAGACCTTGGGTGTTATTCCCGAAGTACAAAACATCCTGAGCTATGGTTCAGCGCTACGCTGACCAGGGAATGCACCGAGTTGCATCTAATGAGAGGGGGCGCGGGCCGTTCCTATATTACTGAGCAGCTCACTCGTAATGAGTAGGTCAGCGGTTCGAGTACGCTCGTCGGCTCTCTATTCGGCTTATCTAGGCCGAATATGTCAAGCAGAGGAAGCTTCCGACGCACTGCTGGGCTATGTGACACCACTCTGACACCACTGCAGCTAAGATAAGGCGTTTAGCTCGGATACCAAGAAAGCGTTGTTTACGGAGAGTTGCTATATGCGGAAAGGTACCGGCCTATTGGCGCAACCTCTTAAGGACCAGGAAGCGCTAATTGGGTATCCCGCTGTCTTCGCGGTCCCCGGCGTAACGCCAGGGGTGTCTCGCCTCATCGTCAAGCTGGTGGGCGTCCAACTCTTCTTGGACAGTAGGCCCATAGTCTACGCCAGCACCACCTACAGGTAGTCTCAAAGCTGGTGAGTGTTAGCCTCTCGTCGCACTCACACTAGACTACTAAGGTCTCAGGACGCCACCTGTAAACTTTGCCGAACGGCGCATCCTGAACTTCATAGCTCCCTTCGATCTGCTTAATTAACTTCACCGGTCTACTCCTCCTTTCCCTTCCTCCGCCCGGGAGACCATCATTGTTATTCGAGAGGTCATGTACTGTAAACCGACAGTACCCCTGGTTAGGTGCTGTATTGTTTATTATTGGGGAGCGGCAGCGGTCCTTGGGTGGGCAGCGAAGAGCTACCCTCCGCTAAAGCGAAACTTGCCCTTCAAAATCTAGTTGTGGTCTCTGGTAACAAAGCCAAGGGGTTGTAGTACTGTAAGAGGCCAGTCATAAGTAGAACGAAGCTCCTCTTAGCTTCACAGTATCGGCTATAGAGCCGGTTCAGCAGATTATTAAAAAGACTAAAAGAGTGTTCGCGTTGTCCAATCCTCTTTCTTGCTCACTGCCCCCCAGGCTTCGAAGGAACTATAGCGCTTACAGAGAGTGTAGTAAGGGGCTGCCCTGATGTCTCTATCCTTTGCTACTGCTTGTCTTTCGTGGACGTTTCGGGTATGAGCTTGAGTTCGTGTAACGCACCCATAAGTTTGGTATCCGCCTCTTCGGCAGTGAGGCCAGTGGTGTAAATCGATGCGTGGTTACCATTCTCGGACCACGCGATAGCTTCGGCTATGTAGGAGTTTCCGTAACACTCGGTCCATTTGGTATTGATATACAGCTCCATGTGCCTTGCCCCTCCGTTGCATCCGCTGTTGTGCCGTATGATACCTAACACAGCTTAACACAAGTTAAAAAAAGCGAACAACGCAGTAGCATTTTAGTCTGAGTATGACGCCGGAGAAGAGAAAGGCCAGTCTGCGTTTTCCCTGCAAATAGGAGAAAAGAGAAAGTGTGTTCGGCAGGACTCGAACCTGCGACCTTCTGATTCGTATTTAGATTTCGTACGTTCTAACCTATCCTAGCGCGTCCGGGAATTTGGCTTATCTATGCCCTTTTCGACGTTCTTCAGGAGTTTCTTTATCTGCTGCGTACACCTGTCTGTATCAGCTCGGTTGCAGTACGGTTGCAGTACATTCACGACTCAAGATTGCGTCCTTTAGCGCGAACACAGAAAGACGGAAGTAGGATCAATCAGTGGTAAGCTACCCGTCTTGCCGCAAAAGACCACGATCACCATAATGGGGTGCCAGCAGAAGACGGGGCGATAGGACGCTAGGGTGAAGGGCCGGGGCCGATGAGGGACGGGAGCGGGCGGATTGAGGTCGATATAAGGGTACCTGTGGGGCTACCGATACCGGAGGTGGCGGACTTCGTGCGGCGGTGCGAGGGGGCAGGTCTTAACGGCGTCGGCATCCACGACCACCACCACAGCGGCAGGGACGCCTACGTGGCTCTGGCATACGCTGCCTCCCGCACGGACAAGATCCGGCTCTACCCGGCCACCTCCAACACCGTAACCCGTCACCCGCTGGTCCTCGCCTCCCTCGCCAACTCCCTCGAGGAGGTGGCTCGCGGCAGAACCTTCCTCACCCTGGCGCCGGGCTACCTCTCCGTCGAGTCGGTGGGGCGCAAGGCGACGCCGGTCGAGAGGCTGCGGGAGGACGTGCTGGCCGTCAGACGGTTGCTGGCGGGTGACGAGGTCGTTTTGTCCGCGGGTAAGACCGTGCGACTCGACAACCGGCCAGAGCCACCACCGCCGGTGCTGCTGACGGCCTCCGGGCCTCGGTTATTGGAACTTGCTGGGGAGGTAGCCGACGGCGCCCTGATGCTGGTGGGACTCCACCCGGACGCCGTAGCCGCAGCCCGCGAGTACCTCAGGGTAGGGGCCGCTAGGACGGGCAGGGGCTCGCATGAGCTAAGGGAGGTCTTCATCGCGCCCATATCCGTCGGAGAGAGAAGAGAGACCAGGCGGTGGCCGCAGCGGTGGTTTCGGGAGGGCCAGCCGTGGCTCGAGTACCCCAGCCGCTCGAACCTGCGCTGGCTCAGGGAGGCCGGGATAGGGGTGCCGGAGGGCAAGGACCCATCGATGATCTCAGACGAGCTCGCCGACAGGATTTGCGACACCTTCGGGCTGTTTGGGAAACCCGAGCACTGCGCCGAGAGGCTCATGAGAGCCCACGAGGAGGCGGGGATCGAGCACGTCTTCCTGTTCCCCGCTCACGACATGAAGACCGGTTACGAGCCGCCATACGCCGAGGTGGAGGCCTTCGGGAAGACGATAGGGCATCGGCTGGCCGACCGCTAGGTTCCGTCGCTCAGCCGTTCCAGGGCTTATGCAGATACTAATTGGGCAACTTTGCTTCCCGATAGGCCAACCGCGGTTCGCCGTTACGATCCAGCTCCCAGCCAAGCGGTTTTGAAAACACGCTAGAGTTCCTCTACTGCATTGCTACAGACCTTCGGCGTAACCACTGATACTATCTACCGGAGGATGGGGACCATAAGGTCGCATGAGAGAGATATACAGGACGTCTACCAAAATAGAGGACGTCTACCAAAAAAGGTTGGGGAGAAAGTCACTTCATGAATCAATCGCAGCTTAACTGGGTCGCCAACTTTATCTGGGTATCGTCGACTACCTCCTGTGCGATGCGTACGTGTGCGGCAAGTATCGTCACATCATGCTGCCTATGAAGGAGACGAAAGGCTTGCTGAAGCAGACTCTCGTAGACGTGGAACCGCGGTAACCATTCCGAGCCAGCGTTATAAGTTGCGGCTCATAGAGTCGAAGGTCGAGTAAGCCCATATCTGGCCGTTAGTTGCGAGGTCGGCAGTGCTAATTACGTTAGCAGCGTGATGATCGAATGCTCATGGCTTTCCGCGGCAACATGTGTTCGCCAGAGGCTGATTTCAGTGGGGACAAATCCCATACAGAAAGGTTGCATCTAACCGGCGCTCGCTTGCGGTGCCTTCAACTCGTCTATCCCTTGAGTGGAGCTAGGGAATAGTACGAGAACGTGGTCCGCGAAGGTGTTCTACTTACGGTCGTCAGCGGACGGCCGCGCCGCGATCTTGCCCTGCTGCTCGAGATCTATCAGCGCCTGCTTGTAGTTCTTCTTGATGAAGGGCTTGCCTGCACTATCCTCCTCGTATATCTGCAGCATGCTCAGCTCTCTGCCGGCGAAGTCTCGCAGCAAGGTTTTCTTGAGTTCGTCCAGCGGTCGCAGGGGCTCGAACAAGGCTCGAACAAGGACAGTTCGTCGCCTCCGGTAGGACCGTACTCGAAGGAGGGTACGCCCTGTGGGGCGGCAGAGCTCTCACGCGCCATAACACCCTTCACGATGTCGTAGCCCCTGAAGTTCTTGCTCACGAAGATGACCCTGTTGGCCCCTTTCAGCCCCCATTTACGGGGTTTTGCTCGGGAGGCAATGTCATTAGGCCCCTACGAATCCTCGCGGACCCTCACCCGTAAGTGGTACTGTCATGGTCTCAGCTTGATCGTAACTATGCCTAACTCTGGATCAGTTAATCCCGGTTCGAATCTTGGGTGTTACCTAGGGCGCGTCTCCCAAGACGAGGCGTTCTACGTCGTGGAGGGCACCCCGAAGCACGGGACGAGGCCAAAGTTTCCGCGCCCCGGAATGAGCGGTGGTACGTATGGTGTTGACTGGCCTCTAGCCACAGCGCAGGCCGTCTATAACGTCCTTGGGTCCGCGGTACTCACCTTCTCGGCCTGATCTTTATCAGACTACCGTAACTTCTACAGTGTGGTAGCCGGTGGCACCAGAGGGATGGGGAGGGGTTTCGGTCTTTGTCTGGGTCTCTCCCTCGCCGTCAGTAGCACGGACTTTAATAGTGTACTTGCCGGGTTGTGCTTCCCAGTCATAGACGTATTGACGCCAAGTATCGATGCCGAGCTGGGCGGCGAGTTTGGCATCGTTCCAGGTCTCGCCGTAGTCGGTTGAGACCTCGACGCGGTCGATGCCACGGTGGGGAGCCCAGGCAACGCCACCGATCTGAACAGTACCAGCGGAGAGAGTATCTCTATTCTTGATAGTGTCGATACGGGACTGGGTCAGGATCGGGCCTTCCTTCGACCAGTTTCGCTGGATCCAGTAGGCGTCGAAGTCCCAATCCGTAAGCTCTATCTCGGTGAGCCACTTCGTAGCCGAGACGTAGCCGTAGAGGCCCGGAACGACGAGACGGACCGGATAGCCGTGCTCGAGGGGCAACTCGCTCCCGTTCAGTCCGAAGGCTACCAGCGCCTCGCGGCCGTCGAGGGCGATGTTTGTCTGAAACCCTGCCGACCAGCCGTCGACGCTCCGGCCGACCAGTTGCTCGGAGGCGCTATCGATTTTGTCGCGGCTGACGCCGGCCTCCGCCAAGACGTCGGAGAGCAGGACTCCGGTCCAACGCCCGTTGGAGATCAGTCCGCCACCGACCTCGTTGGAGACGCAGGATAGCGTGATGTCGGCCTCGCGGGTGGGTAGCGAGATTAGATCGCTGTAGGTGAGTTCGATCGGGTTGTCGACCGCACCTGTAACATTTAGTGTCCAGCTGTCGGCGTTTATCCGAGGCGAAATGAGGGCGGTATCTATAAGGTAGAAGTCCTCCGCTGGCGTAATCAAGGGCGGCATACCGGGCACGTCCAGTGACGCTTCGGTAAGAGGCTCCGGTAGGGTTAGGGATTTGGAACTTGGGGGAACAGGGTTGGATCCCCCAAGCTCGCCTCCACCGGCCATCGTACGTCCTACGCCAGTGGCCGCAAGGCCCGCCAACGCCGCGCTACCGCTGAGTATGAGAAAATCCCGGCGGTCGACCACGACCCCCCGGGCAGAGTGTGCCTCTCTGGATCTCACGCCCTGAAAGCCTGGCTCGTCTTCTGGTTTCGGGGACTCAGGTTTCGGACCGGGCTCTGAGGGTCGAAGTTCGGAGGTATGAAGCAAGAAAACAGCAACGGCGCTGCCGACGCCGAGCGCCCCCACGTCGGTAAGCGCCGTAGCTATGGGGGAAACGGACGGTTCGCTAAATGAGGCGGCGAGAGCCACCGCAGCCAAAACGCCCACGCCGAGTAGAGCAACGATCCGAGACCTGAGGCTGAGGTACGCCAACAAACCGGCGAGAGCCAGCGTGGAGAATACCGTGACCGTGACCAGCACCGGAATATCGGCCTTGCCAAGGATTTCGACGGCCCTCGTTGCGAAGTCGCCCGGTGTGAACTCTATGATACGCTGGGCGACCGCCACGAGGACAGACGGAACGGCCGGGTAGAGGCCGTGAACCAGCTCCACGACGCCAAACGCCACTACCATCCCCACGGCCCCCGCTATTGAGCTTCTAAGCTTGACGTTCATACGGTTTCATTCTCCGATCCGGCCCGGCTTCGGTCCAGTCTTTAGGCTTTCTAGAGCCAGTGTACTACTGAGGTGCCGGCCGGTAGCTAGTGCGGGAAGCTGCGGACCGGGGCCTTGGCCGTCCGGAGAAGGGATCGTCGAAGGTTAACCGGATCACCTGGAAACACTCCTCGTTTGTGCCACCCCTTCCCACACCATCTCTGAGGCTGCCGAGCTGCCCGGCGCCAAGCAGGAGGACGTGGACATCACGCTGCAGGACAACGTGCTGACCATCTCTGGCGAGCGCAAGGCCGAGCAGGAGAAGGAGCGCGGCGGATACTATGTCAGGGAGCGCCGCTACGGTTCGTTTAGCCGCAGCCTAGCTTTGCCTGAGGGTGTGGATGAGAGTAAGGTCCATGCTCGCTACGAGAACGGGGTTTTTGAGGTCACCATCGAGGGTGCTGCTGCTGTACAGGAGCCCAAGCGCATCCAGATAGAGGGCGCGAGTAGCTAGGGACAACCTCGTCGGACTGACCTAACTACCAGAGAGAGGCCGGACGGCGCTTATTAATAGCCGTTCGGTCTCTTCTCTTCATAAATGCTTCGAAGATAATCCTATTTATAGGGAGGAAGGTGAATGGCAGAGAGAAGAATGTGCGACGTGTGCGGCGTAAGGCCTGCGGTAACGAGGGTTAGACGCGGACATGACTTTCCGAGACCCCACCTTGTCAGCAATTAGGTGAATAGAGGCAACCCGCTCTCTATAATGGATCCCGCGATGAGAGGGAGCGTAAAACACCTCAATCCGGAGGGACTGCACAAGAACCCTGCCTACAGCCAGGCTGTAGTTACCACGGGCAACGTAAGGACGGTGTACATCGGGGGCCAGAACGCCGTAGACGCATCCGGCAAGGTGGTCGGAGGGGACGACATCGGAGCTCAGGCGGAACAGATCTTCAAGAACCTGCAGACGGCGTTGGAGGCCGGAGGTGCGAAGTTGGAACACGTCGTCAAGTGGAATATCTACGTCGTGGAAGGTCAGTCGCCTATGCCTGCCTTTGAAGTATTTCAGCGTGTGTGGGGTGGCCGGTCCGACCCGCCGGTGATCACCGTAGTGTTCGTGTCGGGACTGGCGCAGCCGGACTACCTAGCGGAGATCGAGGCCATTGCTGTCGTCCCAGAGGAATAGTGAGTACGTCCTCAGGATTCTAGGTTTCTGAGAAGACCTAATACTCCAAAGAAAACCCCATATGCAGCAAAATCAGGAGCATAAGGGAGGTAAATGTACATTCATAGTATTCACTTAGCGGCCTAGAAGGCTCCTTGGCGGCAATTCAGTGTATAGCGGCGCCGGGGCAGCCGCATAACAAATTGACTAAACCCTCTGCCCTTCCCTTGACATCGTGTTCGCTACTGATCTTGCGGCCCGTTGAGAGCGTATAGATACATATAGGCACTTCAGCAGGCCTGGTACGCTAGCGGTGCTTCTGTCTTAGAAGCATAAAAATGAGAGGAGAGATGCTGCATGATTCCAGGAATACCTAGTTTGGGAGGGGTAGAGCTACTAATTCTCCTGGCCATCGTCCTCTTGTTCTTTGGAGCCAAGCGACTCCCTCAACTCGCCAGGGCAATAGGGGGCGGTGTCAGGGAGCTGCGTGAGGGACTGGCTGGAGCCGACAACGAGGACGAGGTGCAGGTCCGCAATAGGGAAGAGGAGAAACCGTCCCAAAACAGAGCAATTGGTAGTGAGACGTCACACCTCCAGGAGGAGGACGAGAGTACTATCCCGAGCGTAAGCCTTGGAGCGTAGGGGATGTTCGGTGTAGGTCTCACAGAAGTAGTTATCATAGTGCTTCTCTTTCTGGTCATCTTCGGACCTAGCAGGGCCACGAGCATGGCTCGGGACCTGGGTCGTTTTGTGAACGAGGCTCGCCGCCCCATAGACGAGCTAAAGTCCGAACTCCTCGATGGCGAAGATCAGGATAAACGCCACCGTAAGCCTTAGACCAAGCTTAGAAAACTTAAAGCAGCTGCTGCAAACACAAAGCGAATTGCCGGCTTCCTGAAACGCTCCTCGGCGGGTGGTAGCCTACCCGGGCACGGGTTTTCCTCAGGAGTTGGACGGTAGCCGAGACCTCGGCTAAGCTAGGAAGACGAATAGTCCCCCTAGGCGCTGTAGACGAGGAGGGCGAGCGCAGCGAGGATCGAGGCAGCGGCCATGCTGCTAGTTCACCCAGAATACCTCACCACCCTCGCATCCTCGAAGGTTTGGTGCGAGGTGGCGTTATCTCGGTTACTAGGTCTACAAGCATCGTTGCTCCTTCCTTCTTACGCCTCTTCCCTACAAACGTTCTATATTCCATGCCGGGCTTGAGGAGTAAGGTAGGAGGACGTTGAGAGGGCTTAGGGCTAAAGTTTGGCGCTCAAGAGGGGATCGTCAGTTGGTGCTGAGGAGCCGCCGGCCGGTTCAACCGTCACCGCCACCGTGTCGGCACTCTCTAAAGAGCCCTCGATAGGTGTAGCGGCGACCCCTCCGTCGCGCGGTTCGAAGAGCCCGGCAGGCTCGGGAACTCCGTCGCGCAGGAGCCAGGTCTCATAGACCTTGCCTTCCGGGGCTTGCGGCAGGTTCTCGGCCATCAGAACCGCTCGACCATCGCCCAATCTAACGACTTGACCCTGAACGTCTTGTGCTACGCCAGACCCTTGCAGCTCGTAGGTCTGGCGGCTTTCGAGCTCGCCCCGTAAGTCCTCGTTCTCCCCCTGTAGAGAGAGGTTCCAGACAAGGAGCCCGACTACGGCCACAACCGCAGCTGCCGCGGCGACAGTCGCGGTGCGCCCGCCCGCACCGAAGAGCCACCGGAGCTTTGTGAGGCGTGAGGGACGCTCGGGGAGGTTTGCACCTGCAGAGCTTTCTATAATGCTCATAAGGCGGCCACGAAGCTCGGGGGGAGGTTCATGCTGTTGAGGGGTGAGGGCCAAGAGGTTTGCGACGGAGGCGAGATCGTCCACCTCGGCCCGCAGCTCGGGGTGTGCCGCGAGGTAGCCTTCGAACTCCCGGCGCTCATCGTCAGTTAGGGCCCCCAAGACGTAGGCGTCTTTGAGGTCGTCAAAGCGCCTCCGCCAGGGTTCGCGTCGTTCGCCGTTCATCCGGGCACCGCCATCCCCCGAGAGTCGAAGTACTCTCGGAGCTTCTTTAAGCCTAGCCTCATACGCCCCTTGACGGTACCGAGCGGCAGGTCGAGGAGCTCCGCTATCTCCTTGTGGGTGTAGCCCGAGAAGTATGCAAGCTCGAGCACCTTGAGCTGCTCACGTGGCAGGCCTCGCAGGGCTTCCCTGACCTGCTCGCGGTGGGAGTTGCGCCAGGTCTCGGCGAAGGCCTCACTTGGTTGCGAGGTTGGGGCCGTCTCCTGAACTCTGTCCTGGATCCTACGGCGGCTCGCGGACGAACGCAGATGGTCTATGGCGCGGTTGTGAACGATCGAGAGTATCCAGGTGCGCGTACTTCCTCTCTCTGCCCGGTAGCTTCCTGCTGCCCGCCACACCTTTAGGAAAGCTTCCTGCACGAGCTCCTCCGCCGCCTGACGCTCCCCCATCATCCGGTAGGCCAATGAGAATGCAGCTCGGCTGTGACGATCATAAAGTCCCGCAAACGCCCCCGCATACCCGTCGCCAACGAGGGAGATCAGATCCTCGTCGGCCAGAAGCAGGTACTGTCGTCTCCTGTCCGCCACAGCTAATTCTACGGCAACCCCGTGGCCTCGGATCATCACTTTCCGAACGACCGCCTTTGCAGGTAGCTCTAACACTCGGTGTGATCCAAGTCCGGCACGATTCCGTAGACGTCTCGTAAGCATCATGGAGGAAGCAGGCTAGCAGGTAGGAAGAGGTGATAACGGTCAGCTTGATCGGGGCCTTGAACGATACGCAAGAGCAGCAGTAGGAGGATGGAAAAGGGGTCAAAGAAGACCCTAAAAAGAAAGGAGACTGTATAGATGAGTGAAGATGCTGGCCGCACCCTCTCGGTCGGGCTCGACCAAGAGCATTCGCGGCGCAACTTCCTGAAGACCGCGGCGTGGGCAACTGCCGCGATCTCGGCGGCGGGAATAGGTGGCTTCGGCCTCGCTACCCGCTCTTCCGGCGCGCAGGGGAGCGTAAACTACCCGACCTACCAGGGTTTGGGCGACGTAGCGATTTTTCAGTTCGCCTTACAGCTGGAGCGGTTGGAGGGTGCGTTCTACGCAGAGGGCGTGAACGCGGGTATCTTTAGCGGTCCCGCCCTCGCACAGATAGCAGCTATCCGGGACCACGAGATGGCGCACGTGGACGCTATTACCTCCACCCTTGGGCAGGTTGGCGCAGCGGTGCCTCCGGCACCCAACTTCACCTTCCCGCCGGGAGTATTCGCCGATCCGGGTGCCTTCCTGCAGCTGGCGGCAACTTTCGAGCCGGTCGGAATCGGGGCTTACGGCGGCGCGGCTGCAGCGCTTCAGAGCAAGGACCTCCTTGCGGCGGCGCTCTCCATCCACAACGTGGAGTGCCAGCACCGGGTGGCGATCAACATCCTCCAGGGTGTCCAGCCACCGAATAACCTGGCCTTCGAGCCGTCCCTGCCACTGGGGGCGGTGCAACAGGCGGTAGGTCCGTTCGGGATCACGGGCTAAGGGAGGAGACAGCTGATCATGGAGAAACAGACGATCAACGTGCCGGGCGTGGAGAGCTTCGCGCGGCCCCAGACCCGGAGGGACTTCCTCAAGACCCTCGCGGCGGCCGGCGTGGGTGCAGCAGCCGGCACCTCTTTATTGACGAGCAGGGCCTTCGCCCAGAGCGGCGGGGGAGACGCGGACATCTTCAACTTCGCCCTCACCCTTGAGTATCTAGAGCGCGAGTTCTACCAGCGGGCGCTCGACGCCGGCGTCCTCTCCGGAGCGGCCCTGGGCGTCGTGACCGCACTGCGTGACCACGAGGCTGCGCACGTGGACGCCATCACGGCCGCGCTGCAAGGCGCGGGAGCGACCCCGGTGGCGAAGCCGCAGTTCACCTTTCCGCCGGACGCCTTCTCGAGCCAGGCCTCCATCCTGCAGCTCGCAGCGACCTTCGAACCCGTGGGCGTAGGCGCTTACCTGGGCGCCGGACCGATGATCCAGAGCCCGGACCTCCTGGAGGCCGCCGGGACTATCGCCGGGGTAGAGGGAGACCACGTCGTCGCCGTCAACAATCTCGTGGGCGTTAGTCCTCCAGCGAACACGGCCTTCGCACAGGCCCTTACCAAGGATCAGGTCCTTGAGGCCGTCGCTCCGTTCCTTGGGATGGGCGCGATGCCGGGAACGGGTGGGCCCGGCGAGGGCTAAGACAAGACCGTTTCCCTAGCGCCCTTGTCGAAGAAACACACGTTATACGGGAGCAGGGCGGGTAACGTCCTGCTCCCTTCGGTGGTGCTCGCGCTCCCTCCGGCAGTGTTCGTACTCTTTTTTGCGCTGCTCGCTTTGGGATATGTCAGCACTCCCGCTACCCAAGCCGAGGCTCAGAGGAAGGCCGAAGGAGGAGTCCTAGTTGCGGCCAGCGCGAGCGAACCGGCACCTGCCAGCGCAGAGACGACCGTGGAGGCGGTACGCCCGGAAGACATTCTCTCCGAAGAGGATCGCACGGGAGCCCCGAAATTCAGGGACTGGTATGAAGAAGGCTCCGACGAGCCGGTCCAAGTTAGCAGTTCCGGCTCGTCCGCTGGGGCAATACCTGCGGTCAAGCCCTTCAACTTTGGCCGGGACCCCGGCGGTCCAGAGGACAAGACGCTCTACCTGACCGTCCCCAAGCTCGGTCTTATCGACGTGCCTATCCTCGACTCTACCTCAGAGGAGAAGCTCAAGGAGTCGGCCATCCACGTACCCGCCACGGGCTTTCCTTGGCAGGAGGGGGCAAATGTGTACATTGCAGGGCACCGCCTCGGGTACCCGAATACGCGCTCTCTGTACGTCTTCTACTACCTCGATACGCTCGTAGCGGGGGATGAGATCTACTTGAAAGACTCGGCGGGTAGCGAATAC
>JALZFJ010000333.1 GCA_030867425.1 Actinomycetota bacterium
CGGGGATCGGCACGTAGCGGAGGCGATGCAGAGGAGGGGAGCTTCTCTAGGGGGTGAGCAGTCGGGACACATCATCGTCTCGGAGCACGCGACGACCGGGGACGGGCTCGTGACCGCTTTGGCGCTCTTGGACGTGATGGTACGCAGCGGAAAGACCCTCTCGGAGCTTGCAGAGGTGATGGAGGTCTACCCGCAGGCCTTGATCAACGTCCCCGTCGTGGACAAGGCTATCGCGGGGAGCGGTCCCGTGAAGGAGGCGGTCGTGAGGGCCGAGGCCAAGCTCAAGGATGAGGGTCGCATCCTACTCAGGCCCAGCGGGACGGAGCCCGTCGTCAGGGTGATGGTCGAGCACGAGGACGAAATAGTCTGCCATGAGGTCTGCGAGGAGGTCGCCTCTGTCGTCGCGGCGAGCTCCCCGGGGGTGCGGGTATGAGGTTTTTAGGTTGTTCGCTGGCCTGGCGACCGGGGGAAGCGGGCAAGCGGGCATCTTGTTTGGTGGTCTTAGACGAGCGGGGGAGCATCGTTGCCAACTCGTTCGTGACGGAGACGCAGGAACTCGCGGCGGCCGTTCGAGGCTATGCCGAAGGGCGACGCGGGGTAGTGATGGGTGTGGACGCTCCCCTCTCGATCCCCAACGAGCGCGGCACCCGCAGGATAGAGCGCGTACTGTCCCGGCTCTCCCTGCCGGCCTACTCGGCGAGCCGCAAGATGTTCGGCGGCGAGCCCTACGCCGAGGAGCTTTTGGTGGCCCTCGAAAGCGTCGGAATCGAGTACACTGACTACCCGTTCCGCAGGGTCCGCGGCCAATGCGTAGTCACCGAGGTGGACTCGGCGGCGACCCTCAAGGTGCTACTCTTCGAACGGGAAGGGAGACGCGGTGGTGGGAGCGGAGAGGAGGATGGGAACCTCGTCGGGAAGCTGCGGGACCTCCCGGAGCTCAAGCTTCGCAAGGGCAACAAGGAGGGCCGGGCGGCGGCGCTAAAAAACGCCGTAGACGTACTCTGGAACACGCCGGGGTTAAGGCTACGAACCGGCAACCTCTCGGCGGAGCTCGAGGGTCGGGAGAATGTGGATCTCTCGAAGATCGACATGACGCAAGATCTGTCGCACGCGGCCTTAGATCGGGTGGCGAGCCTCGTCGAGGGGACGCTCGCAGCGTACACCGTGCACAGGCACTGGAGGGGGCGAGACGGCTCGATCGTGGTCGGCACCGGGCACGAGGGCTTCGTCCTCTTGCCTGCATCGAACACTCTTCACGAGCGCATCGTCGAGGAGTGCCGCGCCGCCGGGGTGCCCTACGTCTAGCTATGTGCTGGTAAAGTCTGCGGACATGCCTCACACTGTTGGGGTAAGTCCCGACGCTGGTGCCAGAGAAGGTAACCGAGTAGTAATGAAGATCATCTTGCTAAACGTCGCGCTCCCTTCGACGCAGCGCTATGAGGGGCAGGAGGATCCTTACGGGCGGAGCAAAAAAGCCAGTGCCGCGCGCGATTTTGCACTTCGACGGCGACGGCCAGGCCGACCGAGTGAACCATGGCGGGTTAGAGAAGGGCGGGTGCTATCGGAAGGATCGGTAACCGCGGACGCCACCTTCGAGTGCGTCATGCAACACCCTGGTCGCAGCTCCAGAGCGGTCGCAGGACCTCGCGCTCATCGAACGACTGCCGCACTACCAGAGTTCGTCGCCGACGGACGCGAGCATTTCGCGCGGCACGCCAAGAGCTTGCTGCAGAGAGTGCCCGACGGACGGAGAGCGGTAATGAGGAGCGTCCCGTGAGCCTGAAGGTCCGCATCATCCCGTGTCTCGACGTGGACGCGGGCAGAGTGGTGAAGGGAACGAAGTTCAAGAACTTGAGGGACGCCGGCGACCCAGTCGAGCTCGCCGCTCTCTACGACAAGGAGGGCGCCGACGAGATCGTCTTCTACGACATCACCGCCTCCCACGAGAACCGCGACACCGCCACGAAGTTGGCGAGAGCCGCTGCCGAAGAGGTCTTCATCCCCTACACCATTGGCGGCGGCGTCCGCACCGTCTC
>JALZFJ010000352.1 GCA_030867425.1 Actinomycetota bacterium
TAGTGGTCCAGAAGCGTCCGGTAGTCAAAGAGGAGATCCGGTTGCGCAAGGAGGTCGTCGAGGAAGAGGAGGTCGTCGAGGAGGACGTCCGAAAGGAACAGGTCGACATAGAGGACCGGACCGAGCGTGGCGAAGGCTCCAGACGCGCCAGGACCGTAGATCAAGAAACGGCGGACCGTCTGTCGAAGGAGGCACGGGACGAGACAAGCTTAGAGGACGGTGGCAAGGTGGATCGCAAGGCGCGGCGCCAAGAAAGACCCTCTAAGAAAGACCAGCAACGCGCTGTAAGCGCCGATGACACTAAAGAAGACCAAGAGAGCCTGCCTGTCGCAGAGTACAACGATCTGACAGTTGAGGAGGCAAAAAAGCGACTCAGTGATCTCTCGGAAGGCGAGCTAAGGAAGCTCCGGACCTACGAGAAGAAACACAAGAACCGCAAGACGCTAGTAAGGTGGCTCGATCGCAGGCTCAAGAAAGCTCATTAGGCTTTAATGACCCGCACGACAACCAGATCAGCCTCACTGCCTCCTCTAGACAAAGACGAAGGGCGATGGGCGTACGGAGGAGTTCCTTAAGGTTAGGCCACCTATAGAGAACCACATTTTCCATCCTACCCAAACCCTCAACGATCGACGAGGTGCGAGAGTTTGCCCTAAAGAATGCGGAGATATAACCCTCAAACGAAAAGTCCGACTACATTTCACTTACGCGCCATACTGACCGGCGATGACGACAAGCCGTTAGTATGCGAGGAGCAGTGCCCTTTAAGACTGGTACCTCTTAGGCCAAACGCAGCGCTGTCGTGGCCACTGAGGACGACAGGTTTGCTCCAAGAGTAGAGAGGGAACGGAAATCACATAAAAAGTTGCGCAGGTAAGGAAGGTGATACTTGTCACTCGACAAACCTGGCCCTCCGAAAGCGGGCGAGGAGACGCCCCCCGAACGAGAGGATAACGGTCACGTGGTGGACCGTAGCGAGCAGTATGACAGAGACGATGCCGACCTGGTGTTGGACGTGCCGGTCCTCAACGTCGACGAGCTGGATCTGGAGGTCGAGGATCTAAGAGCACACGTTTCGGTGCGGGCCGAGCTGGCCGACTTCGTGAAGGTGAACGTAGGAGTAGACGTATTCCTCGACAAGGTCAAACTAGGGATCAAAGGCGTGGAGGCCCAGGCGTTCTTGCAGGTGAGGCTGGAAAGGGTCCTCAATACCCTCGATCGGGCCTTGGACACCATCGACAGAAACCCGCAAGTTCTCGGAGGAGCTACCCGAAGCGCGAGCCAAGCCGCCCAGGATACGGAATGGGCGGCCCAACTAGGAGAAGGCGCGGCAGACCAAACCGACAGCATGCCCGACTCGGGGGTGGACGAGGAAGTAACGGCCAGCCTTGCCGATCTCCAGGTCGAAGAGGAGTACGTAGACGACCAGGGCCGCATCATAGGTAGGGCGAGGGACGAGTCTGGGAGAGTCGTCGAGGATATACTCGACGAGGAAGGCAATGTCCTAGACCTGAACGTGCCCGAAGAGACGGAGGTCGGGGGGGACGAGGATGCCGACAAGGTTGACGCCACGGACGCCGCCCGGCGCAAGGCGGGCGAGCTGGGCGTGAGGCTCTCCGATGTCGGGGGCACGGGCTCCGGCGGACGCGTCCTCGCCAAGGACGTGGAGAAGGCCGCGAGACGATCGGCGACGGACTCCGCATGAAGCTATCCTCTACGTGTAAAGGAGGAAAGGAGAATCCGGCGTGACCGACAATAAAGACAAGGATTTTAAGAGCAGTTCGGCGGAAGTCATAGCGGATCTCCTCTCTGACCCGCGAGTGCAGCGGGGTCTGAAGTACCTGGGAGGCGAGGAGTTTAAGTCCGACCGGGAGCGTCTCCGGCAAGGGGCCGGCGAGCGCCTGAGAAGCATCCGCGAACGTTACCGCCAGAGGAGGCGCACCCCAGAGGCCGCCGCCCGCGAACGTGAGTACTCCCTAAAACTCGCGGCGGTCGAATCGGAGGCGGCGGAGCTACGCTTGCGCCTCTCGGAGCTGCTCGAGGAGGAGGAGAGGCTCCGGAGGGCTCTAGAAGATTTATAGGCTTAGCAAACACCTTGTTTTGTTCGGTCGCGGCAACCGGCGGGACAAAGCCCGTTTGTAGATCCTTTTATACAAGCAGACAAACAGTTGCTATTCCCCTTGTGCTTTGGGGCCGTTTCGTGTAAAAAACGGATTGCTCTCTTGTGGCACTCTGTTACACCCGAGGAGGCGGTTTGGCAACTCCTTATACCGGTCTTTACGACCCCTCGCAAGGACACGATGCTTGTGGCGTCGGGTTCGTCGCACGCGCCGACGGGCGGCGCACCCGCGAGATCGTCGAGGAGGGGTTGGAGGTACTCCTCAACCTCGACCACCGGGGCGCGAGCGGGAGCGACCCGGAGACCGGCGACGGGGGTGGTATCCTGCTCCAGATCCCGGACGCTTTCTTGCGCCGGGAATGCGCCTCTACGGGCATCGAGCTGCCGAGCCCTAGGGGCTACGGGGTCGGGGTGCTCTTCGAGTTCGAGGAAGAAGAGGGCCCCGACTGCGAGGGCACGCTGGAGCGGATCGTGGCCGAAGAAGGGCAGCGTTTCCTGGGCTGGAGGGACGTCCCCGTGGAGCCCGACAAGATAGGTCGTCTGGCGCGGAGCAACATGCCGCGCATCCGGCAGTTCTTCGTGGAGAACAAGGTGGGGGACGAAGCTGCCTTCGAGCGCAAGCTGTACGTGATACGCCGTAAGCTCCACCGGGAGGCTCAGAAGCGTTGCTACGTGGCGAGCCTCTCGGGCAGAACGCTGGTGTACAAGGGCCTCCTCAAGGGCAAACAACTACGCGAGTTCTACCCGGACCTTCGGAACCCGAACGTGGCGAGCGCGCTCGCGCTGGTCCACTCGCGTTTCAGCACGAACACATTGGGGACCTGGGACCTGTCGCACCCGTACCGCTACGTGGCGCATAACGGCGAGATCAACACTTTAAGGGGCAACATCAACTGGATGCGTGCTCGCGAGAGCCGCCTGGAATCGGAGCTCTTCGGAGAAGACCTGGAGAAGCTCTTTCCGATAACCCAGCCAGACCAGAGCGACTCGGCGACATTCGATAATGTCCTCGAGCTCCTCTACCTCGCGGGGCGCAGCCTCCCGCACGCGGTGGCGATGATGATGCCTGAGGCCTGGGAGAACGACGAGCTGATGGACGAGGAGCGCAAGGCCTTCTACAGCTACCACAGCGCCCTCATGGAGCCGTGGGACGGTCCCGCGGCGGTCGCCTTCACCGATGGCAAGGTTATCGGCGCGACGCTCGACCGCAACGGGCTGCGTCCTGCCCGCTACTCCGTTACAAAGGATGGCCGGGTCGTGATGGCCTCCGAGGACGGGGCCTTGCGCGTCCCCGCCGATGAGGTCGTCGAGCGGTGGAGGTTGCAGCCGGGGCGCATGCTCGTGGTGGACACTGAGAAGAACGAGGTGCTGCACGATGAGGGCGTCAAGAAGCCGCTCTTCAAGCGTCAGCCGTACATGGAGTGGCTGGAGGAGGGTGAGCTCCACCTGGACGAGCTGCCCGAGGCCGAGCCCGAAGGGCGCCCGGAGCCCGCCTCGCTCTTCGAGCGGCAGCTCGCGTTCGGGTACACGATGGAGGACCTGAGGATACTCCTCTCCCCGATGGCCCAGAACGGCAAGGAGCCCGACGGCTCGATGGGCACTGACACTCCTTTAGCGGTACTCTCTGAGCGGCCGCAGATGCTGTTCTCGTACTTCAAGCAGCTCTTCGCCCAGGTCACCAACCCGCCGATAGACCCCTTGCGCGAGGAGCTGGTCATGTCGCTCGACATGAGCATCGGAGCCGAGCAGAACCTCTTCGACGAGACGCCAGAGCACTGCCGGAGGATACTGACCGAGAGCCCCATGCTGTCCGACGCCGAGCTAAAGAAGATAAGGAATTTAAGCTCCGATCCCTTCTCGGTGTCCACACTCTCGGTGCTCTTCCCGGCCTCGGCGGGGGAGAGGGGCCTGGAGACGGCACTCGACTCTTTGTGCGAGAAGGCCGAGATGGCGGTCCGGGGGGGCTCGACTGTCCTTATCTTGAGCGACAGGGGCATCACCGCAGAGCATGCCCCCATACCAAGCCTTCTGGCCACCGCCGCCGTCCACCACCACCTAGTACGCCGCGGCATCCGCACCCGAACGACGTTGGTGGTCGAGACTGCCGAGGCCCGAGAGGGGCACCACTTCGCCCTGCTCGTGGGGTACGGGGCGGCAGCGGTAAACCCCTACCTCGCCTTCGAGACCATCGAGGGCTTGGCCGAAAATGGGATGCTGGGCGACGTCGGGCCGGAGGAGGCGAAGAAGAACTTCGTCAAGGCCATCGAGAAGGCGCTCTTAAAGATCATCTCCAAGATGGGCATCTCGACCTTGTTCTCGTACTGCGGGGCCCAGATCTTCGAGGCCGCGGGCTTAAGCGACGAGCTCGTCGAGAAGCACTTCACCCGCACGCCCTCACGCATCGGAGGCATCGGCATAGAGGGGATCGCCCGGGAGACCTTAGAGCGCCACCGGCGAGCCTTCGCAGGGCTAGAGGACGGGCCGGAGGAGCTCGAGGTCGGGGGCGAGTACCAGCTTAGGGTGCAGGGTGCGCCCCACATGTGGAACCAGCACAGCATCCCGCCTCTCCAAAGGGCCGTCGAGACGGGCGACTTCGAGACCTACAAGCAGTACTCGGACTACTTCAACGAGCAGAGCGAACAACTCTTCACCTTGCGTGGCCTCTTGGAGTTCGAGAAGATCCCTATCCCCATAGTAGAGGTCGAGCCCGCGAAGGAGATCGTCAAACGATTCAACACGGGTGCGATCTCGTTCGGCTCTATCTCCAAGGAGACGCACGAGACCCTGGCGATCGCCATGAACCGCATCGGCGGCAAGTCCAACACCGGCGAGGGCGGGGAAGACCCCGAGCGCTACACTCCCGATCCCAACGGCGACTTGAGGCGTAGCTCCATAAAGCAGGTAGCATCGGCTCGCTTCGGGGTGACCACTGAGTATCTGGTCAACGCCGACCAGCTGCAGATAAAGATGGCCCAGGGCTCCAAGCCCGGCGAGGGCGGGCAGCTCCCGGGCCACAAAGTGTCAGAGGACATAGCGAGGGTGCGCTACTCGACGCCGGGGGTCGCCCTGATCTCGCCGCCACCCCACCACGACATCTACTCCATAGAGGACCTGGCGCAGCTCATCCACGACCTCAAGAACGCGAACCCCAAGGCCCTGGTGAGCGTGAAGCTGGTAGCGGCGGAGGGGGTCGGAACGGTGGCCGCGGGCGTGGCCAAGGCCACGGCCGACCACATAACCATCTCCGGACACGACGGCGGGACCGGGGCTTCGCCCCTCTCCTCGATCAAGCAAGCAGGGCTGCCGTGGGAGCTGGGGGTCGCCGAGACCCAGCAGGTCCTGGTCGAGAACGACCTGCGCGGGCGCGTGATCCTGCAGACCGACGGCCAGCTGAAGACGGGAAGGGATGTGGTCGTCGCCGCGTTACTCGGGGCGGAGGACTTCGCCTTCTCGACGGCGCCGCTGGTCGCTACGGGCTGCATCATGATGCGAGTGTGTCATTTGAACACCTGCCCGGTCGGGATCGCCACTCAGGACCCGGAGCTTAGGAAGAAATTCACCGGGACGCCGGAGCACGTAATCAACTACTTCTTCTTCGTTGCCGAGGAGATCCGGCAACTCATGGCCGAGCTTGGCTTCAGGAAGTTCGAGGAGATGGTCGGCCGCTCGGACAGGCTGAGGGCCCGGAAGGCCATCGAGCACTGGAAGGCGAAGGGGGTAGACCTCTCGTCCATCCTGTACCGGCCGGAGCAGGCCGAGAGATTGGCCATCCGCCACGTCGAGGAGCAGGACCACCGCCTCGACGAGGCGCTCGACAACGAGTTGATCGAACGCTGCAAGCGCGCCCTGGAGAACAAGGAGACGGTCCGTTTCTCCAGGGAGATCCTGAACACGAACCGCACGGTCGGCGGGATGCTCTCCGGGGAGGTAGCGCGCTACTACGGCGAGGAGGGCCTCCCGGACGGCACGATCCGGATAGACTTCAAAGGTGTGGCCGGTCAGTCTTTCGGTGCCTGGCTTACGAAGGGGACCACATTCGACCTTCAGGGCACGACGAACGACTACGTCGGCAAGGGCCTCTCCGGTGGACGCTTGGCCATCTACCCTGCTCCAGACGCAGCCTACGAGCCCGAAAGTAGCATCGTGGTGGGCAACGTGGCCCTCTACGGGGCGACGCGCGGCGAGGCGTACTTCCGGGGCTTCGCCGGGGAGCGCTTCGCGGTCCGCAATTCGGGCGCCGAGACGGTGGTCGAGGGCGTAGGCGAGCACGGCTGCGAGTACATGACCGGGGGCGTGGTGGTAGTCTTGGGCCCGGTGGGACGCAACTTCGCCGCCGGGATGAGCGGCGGCATCGCCTACGTCCTGGACGAGGAAGAACGCTTCGAGAAGCTCTACAACCCTGATTTGGTGGACCTGGAGGCGGTCGAATCGGAGGAGAACGTCTCGCACCTCAAGAGGCTTATTGAGCAGCACCTCCACTGGACGGGGAGCACCGCTGCGAAACGGGTTTTGGAGAACTGGGAGGAGATGCTGCCGAAGTTCGTCAAGGTGATGCCGAAGGACCTCAAGCGGGTTCTGAAGGAGCGTCAGGAGGCGGAGCTAGAGGTGGTTACGTAGTGGGCGACCCCAAGGGGTTTATGAAGATCGGGCGTAAGCCCACCCCGAAGCGCGACAAGGTCGAGCGGGTGCAGGACTACCGCTACATCTACGAGCCGATGCCGGAGGACGATCTTCGGGATCAGGCCGCCCGCTGTATGGACTGTGGTGTGCCTTTCTGCAACGTCGGCTGTCCTTTGGGGAACCTCATCCCGGACTGGAACGACCTGGTCTACAGGGATCACTGGCGGGAGGCGATAGACCGGCTGCACGCGACCAACAACTTTCCGGAGTTCACGGGGATGCTGTGCCCCGCACCGTGCGAGCCCGCGTGCGTGCTCACGATCAACGACAACCCCGTGACGATCAAGGAGATAGAGCTCTCGATCATCAACCGGGCCTTCGACGAGGACTGGGTAGCCCCCAAACCCCCGCCGCCGGAGAAGAGGACCGGCAAGAAGGTCGCGGTTGTGGGGTCGGGGCCCGCTGGTCTCGCGGCGGCCCAGCAGCTCAACTGGGCCGGCCACAGCGTGACCGTCTTCGAGAAGGACGACAGGATCGGGGGCCTCCTCATGTACGGCATCCCGGATTACAAGATAGAGAAATGGGTCGTCGACCGGCGCGTTGACCTCATGAGGGAAGAGGGCATCGAGTTCCGCACAAACTCCTACGTCGGCTACGACCCGACGACCAAGGAGCTAAGGCGCGACTACGATGCCATAATCCTTGGCGTGGGCGCCCTGCAGGGGCGCGACATGGACGTGACGGGCCGCGACCTTAACGGCATCCACCTGGCGATGGAGTACCTCGTGCAGCAGAACCGCCGGGTGGCGGGGCTCCCGATCCACGCGCGACCCGAGATCTCGGCGAAGGACAAGAACGTCGTAATCCTCGGCGGTGGCGATACGAGCGCCGACTGCCTCGGAAACTCCCACCGCGAGGGCGCCGCCTCGGTGAAGGTCCTCACCCACGGCCCCCAGCCACCGGAGACCCCGGACAGGCTCACTTGGCCCGATTGGCCGCTCGTGCTCCAGACCTACCCGGTCCACGAGGAGGGCGGCGAGCGCGGCTGGAGTGTCGGCGTCACGGGCTTCTCCGGATCGAACGGCCACGTAGAGAAGATGCACTGCGTCGAGACCGAGCGCACGCCCGACGGCAAGACCATCCACAAGGAAGGCACGGACTTCGAGATCGAGACGGACCTCGTCCTACTTGCCATCGGCTTTACGGGACCGGTGCGCGACAAGTTCCTCGAGGACCTGAACTTAGGCTACAACGAGCGCGGCGCCATCCCGGCGAAGGACGGCTTCGCCACAAGCGAGCCCGGCATCTTCGTCGCCGGCGACGCCAAGAGGGGAGCCTCCCTGATCGTGTGGGCTATCTCCGAGGGCCGCAAGGCCGCCCGCCAGGCGGACCAATACCTCACGGGCCAGAGCATGCTATCGAGCCTGGACCAGGGAAGCACTCTGCCCGAGGGTTAGGTTTCTTCTTAGTAGTCCCGCTTCCGAGGACCGGTGGCGCCGTGTTCTGGCAGGTGCCTTCGGGGTAAGATGCCGACGTAGATGGTCGGCGGGCCGGAGGATCTCGCGGGGAACGGCACGCGGTGCCCACCGCGGCCTGGGTAGCGTCGTTCGTTGTCTGCGGGTTGTGGAACGCGCTTTTGGGACGGTGGGTCCTGCTGCCCGTCTTCGTGGCGGGCTTCTACGGCGGCAAGGTCGTGATAGACCTCGTTACCTATCTGATGCTTTCACTGTGGCGCCGATGGCTGCGGCGCCGGGGCGTGTGGCCTGGTACCTGATCGAGGTCGGCAGGCTCTGGCTCGGGACCTCGGTCGTCTTGTACTTGCTCTCCCCGTGGTGGCTGGGGTGGGAGTGGGATGAGCCTCCCCGTTGCAGGCGCTCGGGGGCTTGCTCTTGGTGGTCTCCGTGGCGCTCGGGACATGGGCGGTGGCGAAGATGGGCTGGGCGCGGCTGCTCTTCGCGGGGGCGCTCTTCTCGCCGGGGCCGGGGCGGAGGAGAACGACGTGCCGCAGCGCCTCGTCGTGGAGGGGCCGTACCGGTAGGTGCGAAACCCGCTCTGCGACACGGACTTTTGCCTGATCCTGGGCGCCGCACTGCTGACGCGAAACTGGACGCTCCTCTTGCTCGCCGCCCTCTACCTGGCCCAACTCGCACTGCAGCTTCCGCTGGAGGAACGCGAACTCGAAGAGAGGTTCGACGCCCCTGCCGCCGCTACTGCGATCTGGTCCCGCCCTTCGTCTCAAGACACAGGCCCGTAAAGTAGCGAGAGTTCGACCCTAAAACCTCCGGCTACCCAGCGCGGGCCAGCGCGATGAGATGGTCGCTCTCCGCCGTAAACGGCTCTCCCTCGAACCCGCCGTAGATGGCCTCGACCTCGAACCCCACGAATCGGAGCATTAAGAGCAGCTCGTCGCGCCCGACCACGCGGATGGTCAACTCATGCATCCGTTTGTCCTCGAGCTTCCCCTCAATATCGTACAGCTCGTAGGAGAGGCGCATCCCCAAAAGCTGCGAGGCGGCATCGTACCGGGAGACGCTGAAGCGCTCCAACGTCCCCTGCGGCAACTCGCGCGAGAAGTCGTGGCGGATCGCGGGACCACCCGGAGCATCGCAGAGCTCTTCCGGCGAAAAGGCGGAGACCTCTATCCCGAGCAGGCCACCGGGCTCCAGGTGGGCCTTCGCGTTGCGCAAGAAGGCCAAAGCGTCGTCCAGGCTCAAGAGGCAGAGAAAGGAGTTGAAAGCGCAGACGGCGAGGCCGTAGCTGCGCCCGAGCTCGACGCTTCGCATGTCGCCCCGGACCCACTTGATGCTCTCGCCCTTCTTTCGGCCCCTCTCGACCATCGCCTCGGATACCTCGACCGCGGTCACGTCGTAACTCACGGTGGCGAGCGGAACCGCCACGCGTCCGGTCCCGGCGCCCCATTCGACCACCGACACGCCGCTACATACGCGTTCGGCGTGAGCGAGCCAGAAAGGGAGGTCGTAGTCGTGGTCGTACTCAAGGTCGTAAAGGTCGGCCAAAGGGTCATATTCAGGCAATGGGTCACTCTTTCTTTATCCGATGTTCTACGGAACGGATACAATTATCCCTAAATAGGCTCGCCGAGTCGTGGAGGTTTTGGATGGGCACCATTTTGGTGGTTTTTCTGATCTTGGTTCTCGTCGTGCTCGTGATCTATGCCGTCGTCACCTATAACGGGCTCGTGCGGCGGCGAAACGAGGTAGAGGAGGCCTACCGGCAGATAGACGTACAACTCAAGCGTCGGTACGACCTCATTCCGAACCTGCTGGAGGGCGTGAAGAAATACTTCCGTCAGGAGCAGGAGGTTCTCGGAGAGATCACGCAAGCGCGCTCTCAGGCGATGCAGCCGCAATCACCTGGGGAACAGGCGCAGTCCGAGGCACGTCTTAGCGGAGCTATCGGCAACTTGTTCGCGGTGGCAGAGAACTATCCGGAGCTCAGGTCGGATCGGGTACTACTGGATTTTCAGGAGGAGCTCTCTTCGACGGAGAACAAGATCTCCTTCGCCCGCCAGCACTATAACGATTCGGTCAGCGGCTACAACACGAAGATACAGAGCTTTCCTGCCGTTGTCTTCGCTCGAACGACGGGCTTCGCCGAGAAGGAGTACTTCGAGGCTGCTGGCCCCGAGCGGGAATCCGTGACGGTTACCTACGACTAAAGATGAGCGAGCCCCCCTACGAGGGAACCTTCCGGGATCGGATAGCCGCCAACAAGCGTAATAGCTTGGCCTTGATGGCCGTCTTCCTCGCGTTCATCGCCGTCTTCGGGTACGTGATCGGGTACGCCTGGATCGGTGATCCAGCCAGCGCTCTCTTCGGCCTCGGCCTCGCCTTCGTCGCGGGGAGCATATCGGGCGTCGTAAGCTACTATGCCGGCGACCGTATGGTGCTCGCCGCCTCCCGGGCCCGGGAGGTTACCAACGACGAGGTCCCCCAGCTCTTCAACGTGGTCGAGGAGATGGCGATAGCCAGCGGTCTCCCGATGCCAAAGGTCTACATCATCGAAGACTCGGCCCCCAACGCCTTCGCCACGGGCCGTGACCCCGAGCACGCCTCCGTCGCCGTGACCTCCGGCCTACTGGAAAAGCTGAATCGGGACGAGCTTCAAGGCGTCATCGCCCACGAAATGGCCCACGTCGGCAACTTCGACATCCGCTACGCAATGCTCGTCGGCATCCTAGTGGGCACCACCGTCCTGATCTCCGACTTTTTCCTGCGCGGCCTGTGGTTCGGGGGCGGCAGGGGAGGCCGGCGCGAGGGGGGTGGGCAGGCCCAACTCATCATGATAATCGTTGCCGTCGTGCTCGCCGTCCTGGCCCCGATCTTCGCCCGCCTTTTGCAGCTCTCTATCTCCCGCCAGCGGGAGTACCTCGCCGACGCAACCGCCGTCAAGCTCACCCGCAACCCCAAGGGATTGGCTGACGCCCTCCAGAAGATTTCCGGCGACACTGAGGTCCTCGAGGTCGCCAACCGAGCCACCGCCCACCTCTACATAGTCAACCCCATAAAGAAGTTCGAGAAGCGCGCCAAAGGCCTCTTCTCCACCCACCCGCCCATAGAAGAGCGCATACAAATCCTGCGCTCTCTAGAGACGGGTGGGATCGCTCAACCCGCCGGCTAGAGCCTCGACGGAGCCCCATTCACACGTTACAATACGCCTCGTTGCCTGATGCCGGATAGTGTAACGGCAGCACGACTGACTCTGGATCAGTTAGTCCTGGTTCGAATCCAGGTCCGGCAGCTTCTCCAAATTACTCCATTTGCAGCATAAACACGTTGGTGGCGCAGTGGGTTGGAGACTGATCAGCCTATTTTGACAGAGATTTGACACTAACTAGTCGGCGGGGCCACGCGGCGTGGAGGTCTTCAGAAGCCTACTAGGGGCTATCGAAGCTTTACAATGCACGATCTTTACGACTTCTAATAATATCTACCTTACACCAGATCGGTGCGTTGCTGCCCCAAATCCACCAGCCCCGATGCCGATCTCCGAGGGCGGGGTGTAACTAATTGTTCTTATCCTTGTCTAATATACAGAGGCAAACGAGGCAACACAACAAGAGAGGGAGGGCGGATGAAGAGGAGGGAATAGGCCGGCTCGCACACGCTACACTCGAGGAGCCCTGGCCGACGAAATGCTCCGTAAGTAGGTATTCAAAATAGGTCATAATGGCGGTGAGGACACCCACTTAGACCCGACACGGGTGGGCATACGGACGACTGGAAAGGGAGAGCGGAGGGACGTATGGCGATAGACTTATCGTTGTTCAACAATTCGGTGACCATGTTGACCGGCCACCTCACCAACTTCTACGGGGAGGAAGCAACGCTTGAGACCTACGTGATCTGCGCGAGGGTCAAGAGTCCGGACATACCGGGCGGGAGCGCAATCAATTGGATAGTGCGCCCCGGGAGCGAGCAACTGGCCGGCGGTCTGCTGCGCGAGGTGGTGAAGGCCGTCGAGGCCAACGGGGATGGAGCGGGCCAGTATTGAGCTTTCTTCTCAACGCCCACTCCGGGCACCGAGGGTCAACACCAGAGACCAGTAGAGCCGGCGGCAGGACCCCGGCTCGCTACCCCGCGTGCACGGCCACCTATCGGTGCCCGGCCCGTCCTCGCCTCGTTCGGACGGTTTCGACCGGGGGTGTACTCCGGTGAGCATCGGGAATCGGGGACTGGTCGCGCGGGCCTCCAGGGGCGACGTCGACGCCTTCTCTAAACTGGTCCAAGAGCACTCTGGACTGGTACACCGGGCCGCGCTCCACATACTCGGGGCCGAAGATGCCCAGGACGCTAGTCAAGAGGTCTGGAGCCGGGTCTGGGCAAACATAAAGAACTTCAGGGGCGAAAGCACCTTCAGTACCTGGCTTTACAGGATCACGATGAACACCTGTTTGAGAGCCCTACGAAAAAAGCGAACCCAGGAGACGTGGGAACTCGGCCAGGAGACGGTGTACCCTCCGGAGATCTCCGGGGAAGATGACGATCCCGAGGAAGCAGCTCTCGCCTCGGAGCGCCGAAACGAGGTATTGGCGGCCCTCCGCCACGTACGAGCGGAGCACCGGGCTGCGTTGGTCCTCAGGCATATGGAGGGCCTCTCCTACGTCGAGATAGCCGAGGTGCTCGGCATCCCGGACGGGACGGCCAAGGGCTGGGCCAGCAGGGGCCGGGCCGCCATGCTCGTAGCCCTCTTGAAGAAAACTACGGCGGCGACGGAACGCGGAGGAGGCCGTCGGCAGACGCCGGCGAACCAGGAGGAAACTGGGAGGCGCTCCAGAAGACCGGAGCATGCGCCGAGGGCAAGCGCGCATACCTCTCTAGTGCTGGCGTGCCTATAGCGACTTGCAGTGAAATTGATTCACCTGTTAGTACGCACGTACCATGAGCGCATTAGTGATTCGCAGTTCTTCCCGAGTAAGGGCAATGCACTGATACGCCCTGTGGGTCAACTACACTGCAAACCGCTGTGAGAATACCAATATCGTAAGATGAGATCCTTCCTAGGTGGCTGCTCCCTGCTCCTTTTCTAACCGCTTTCGTTGACGGCACAAGCAAACACCAATAACGGAAAAGAGAGTACCGAAATGGCGGCGGAAAAGCGTGAACTTCTCAACACTTTTGACAGAGATTTGACAGTTACGGGAGCGAACATCGGGAAACACGAGATCTAGAAATGGTGCTCGAATGGGCCGTTTACTGAACAGCGGTAAACAACTACCGATGTATGGAAAGTGACTCTGGATCAGTTAGTGAAAATTCGAATCCTACTCCGGCAGCTCCCGAAACCCCGTTTCTACTGGGGTATTGGGATATAAGAGAGCAATTGCAGCTTGTGCGGCGCATGTTCGGAGGTTCTGTTGATCCCGATCAACAGAACCTCCGAACATGGTGAGATCTCTTGTTGCTACGGCAAGTGGCGCAGTTAGCTGATGCTGTGGGCTTGCCTGGTGGCGGGCATAGTGGTCGGCTTGATCGGCCTCTCGTACGCGGAGATCAGCGTCATGTAAGATCGTACCGGCGTGCCCTTAGTGTACGTGCAGGAGGCGCTGGGCAAGACGGCGGGCTTCATGGTCGGGTGAATGGTGTAGATTACTCCCCCAGTACGGCAACCGGTAACAAAACCCGCGAAGCCGAGAACAAGGATTCAGGAAAACTCAGTTGCCTCGTCTAAGGTTCCTGGAAACTCGGCAGCACAAAACTCGAAGAATTTCGGCCAGGTCCGGTTGCGGCTGCGCTACGGGGCGCTCGGTGTGGGAGGCTTGGGCATGGGTGGTTGGCGCAAGTTCGGATCGAACTGGACGGCGTCTTCGGCCGGCTCTGGTTGCGACACCGTTTCGGCCGGCATTGTTTCGTTGTTCCTCTTCTCGACGATGGGCTGGGAGAGGATCCAGAGGCTGAAAACCGTATAGAGGATCATCAGCGCCAACATTGGGTACTGCATCCGGTTTTGCAGCCTCGGACTCGGCACCAAGCGTAGCGACGCCACGTGCGCGAGATACACGGCGACTACGTGCCCCGCCACGATCAAGGCCACCTGCGAATACCAGACGGAGTCTGCCCCGATGAGACCGGGGTTGATCGTATAGTCGGCGGTACCGAGGAGGTCCCAGCCCCAACCGAACGGATCCGAGAGAAGGGCGATGATCGCTTGTCCCTGGATGAGCAAGAGCGTGTAGTAGTGGGCTACCAGGTAGGCGATGGCGATGGGTACGAGCGAGTAGACGTACGCCGCCGCAAGCTTACCAAAGGTCACGTAGCCCTCGCTGAAGAGCTGGCTGAGCTTCGCGAACCCCACGTATACGCCGAGAAAAACCAGCGGCACCACTATGAGCCCCAACGTTTGCGGCAGGGCGGTAAGCGTCTGCAGCTCTACCCACGGCGGGGTTCCTAGCAGACTGTCGTAGGTCACGCTCGCGAGCAAGAAAACGACGAAGACCATCCGGTCGGGGGTCACCTGCTCCGCGAGGCTGAGGCCGACTGCGAGGGGGCGCAGATTGAGTTCGCGATACTCGGGCGCGGCCCTGGCGAAGCACTCGTAGCAATTCACGCAAGCCCCCTTTGTAGCCTGCTCGGCGGTCCGGCAGGCGCTGCAATCCTGGCAGATCTCCGGGGCGGTCACCCTCACTTCGGTCGGCGCGAACTTGGCGAGGACGCCGAAATACACCGAGAACGCCTCTCCCCTTCGAAGCCAGGTCTCCTTGCCGAAGAAGAGCATATTGCTCCAGGTGAACATCGAGTAGAGGAGGGCGAAGAGGGCGATGTTGAGCGGCGTGTCCGAACCTTCGAAGACATTCTCGACCCAGATAAAGACGGCGTAGAGCGCCAGCGCCGGCCAGACGCCCCACCTGGCTGGGTAAGGGGCGCCAAGGTACAAGCCCCTCTTGATCCCCAACAGGCGGGCAAACTCCTCGGCCCACTCGAAGAGGATCTTCCAGGGGTTCACGAGTGGCCAGATGTTCCCCACGAAAGCTGTGAAGACGCTTAAGCCTACCCACCAGATGATCCACACGAAGGTCGGGGCGAAGTTAGAGCTCGGAGCCTGTGCACCTAGGATGCCGCTGAGTATTACCAGCACGAAGAGCGCGACCGACAGGAGGCGAAGGCCAAACAGGAACGGCTGGGCGGTAAGCAGCGCTCGGAGGGGCCCGAGCTGCAACAGGTCGAAGCGAGGGTATCGGGGCAGCCCGTGTCGCTCAGTGACGAACAAACTGATCTGGACGAAGGAGACCAGCACCACAGCGGCAGCCGCGAAGAGGTAGAGCCAAAGCGGGAGCGGAAGGTTCTGGCTCTGCCCGAACCCGTGGGCGAGAGCCTGGCTGGGCGTCGTGACCAAGAGCAGCAGCGTGAGGGTTAGAAGGACGAAGCGGCGCATACTCCTCCTCCTAACGCGGTTGTACGAGGAGCGTGCTCAGCTCCTCGTGCGTCTGCTCGTTCTCGATCTCGAAGCGGCCAGTTAACGTCGCGTCGAACGCGAGCTCGGTCAGCTCGCCCGGCTCGACCTCTTCTTCGACGTCGTAGCCGTGCAGGTGAAACACAAGGGGGCTGTCGGAGGTTCTCCGAAACCTCACCCGATCGCCTTCGTCGTCGGTTATCTCGCTCGGTGTCATGCTACCTCCCACGATCGCAAGATCGAACGTATTCTCCTCCGGTCCGTCTGCCTCGGACTCGGGCGTCGTAGCGGTCTCCGGCGTAGGAGCAGGGCGCAATAAGAAAAACAGCCCAACCAGAACGAGTAAGAGAAGAGGGACCAAAATCAGGACTCTATCCAGTACGTTTCTCTTCCAGCCTAGGAAATCCGGGCACAGGTTCACATGCAAGCATACGCAGGTTCAACTGTCCACTATGGCGTTGAGCATTGGAGCGATTCTATCAACCCAGCTTTATCATCCGACGCCTAGGAGAATACAAGGTGTTGAAAACACCCTGGGCGTGCGGCTGGGATCTGGTTTGATCGGGTTCGTCACGGTGGTGAAGTTAATCCCGCTGACGCTCGACAGGTCTCTCCAATGTTACGCACCGTTCCCCTAGCACCCTTTGCTTTGCGGACGGCGGAGGTGTGAATGTCCTTCACACCTCGTGCGAGGACGCGCAAGAGGAGTCGTCCGGTACGGAGAGGAGAAGATCTTGAGAAAGAGACGAGCCTTTTTGCTCGTCATTTTCGGGGCCTTGATGCTGGCTTTGAGCGCCGGCGTGGCGCTGGCGCAGGGTGGTGAAACCACGGCCACGGCGGACCTGGAAGACGCAGACGGCAACGCGGTCGGTGAGGCGGAGTTCGTCGAGGGTCCGAACGGGGTCACCATCAACGTCAACATCCGGCAGGGCCAGCAGGCGCTCGATCCGGGTGAGTACGGCATTCACATCCACGAGACGGGGGACATCACGCCCGACTTCGAGGCGGCGGGCGAACACTTCAACCCGACAAACGCCCAGCACGGTTTTAGGACCCCCGAAGGGCCGCACGCCGGGGACCTGGAGAACATAACGATAAACCAGGATGGGAGCTTCACCTACACGACCAGGACCGATAGGATAACGCTCTCCGGGGGCGAGAGGTCCATGCTCGACTCCGACGGCAGCGCGCTCGTCATCCACTCTGCGGCCGACGACTACGAGACCAATCCCTCCGGCGAGTCCGGCGACAGACTAGTCGCGGGCGTGATCGAGGCCTCCGGGAGCAACGAACCTCTGCCGAGCTCGGGCGGTATCAGCCTCTTGCCCATTGCGACTATCGCGGCGCTCGCCGGCGGCGGGTTGCTGATCAGCGGTGTGTTGCTGGTCCGGAGACTACGCCTGATCTCATAACTTCTTGGGATACTCATCACCTAGTAGGGCGAGAAGCTGCGTCGGAAAGCCGGGCAGGTAGGAGGGGGTATGAGGAGAAGAGGTCGGCAGCCAAAGAAGAATAGCCACTAGATCGGAAAACTGTGAGCACAAAGAGGGCCGGGGCTATAGTCTCGGCCCTCTTTCTCCTGCAACGTGGCTTGTTCTACGAACAGTTCTGCTCTACCGCGGTTTGCCTGGTTAGCCGGAAGCTACTCTTGCTCGCTCTGCAGCCTGGGCACGAGCATCTCCTTGGCTCGCTGGGACGCCCTCAGGTTGTTCTCAAGGATCCCGTTGAAAAACTCCACAAGCTCTTGGTCGCCCTCTCCTTGGGCGTCCTGGACGTAGGTCTTGAGCGTTTCGACGTTCTCCGACGCTTGATAAAGCGCGCTAATCAAGTTGTAGTTCTTGTCTTTGGGTTGTCTAGAGGCTTCGGTCATCTTGGTCCTTTCTTCTAGCTTGCCGCGTACGACCTGTTTTGGTCTGAGGGTATGTTCCCCGAGGGGCGAGGTTTAAACTACCGAGCGCCTGCAGAAGCTAGGGGACGCGATCGACGGAGCTTGAACTTAAAATGTTCTTATGGACCTTTGTAGAACGAAGCGGCCTGGCTAGGTCCCTCGCAGGGAGGAGCGTTGCGGTTTAGTAGAAGGGGAACCCTGAGCGTTCGGTCACGTTCGGGCGGGGGCGCGAAGGCGAGTCCCCGACCGCGTCTGTACGCGTTGGCGCTCCTCGCGGTCGCGGTCTTTCTGGTCGTCGCCGGATGGTCCTGGATCGACGCGCAGGCCCGGGCGGTTGTCGTGCTCTCTTCGGTACTCGAGACGCCCGTCCTGACGCCCACCATCGAGGCCCTCACTAGTGAACCGCACGTCGAGGACACGGTTCTGGCCGGCAGCCCGACCCTCATAGCGAGGCCCGGCGGCGAGGGGCCGTGGCCCACGCTTCTCTTCGTCAACGGCACGGTCCCCGAAGGACGCACGCTCCCGGAGGTCCAGAACCTCGCCCGCGGGCTCGCTCGAGCCGGGTACCTCGTCGCGGTGCCGGACCTACCGGGCATGAGGAACGACGAGATCACCGAAGAGACCGTCTCCTCGGCCCTGGAAACGACCCGCGCCGTGGCGTACCTTCCCGACGCCCGCGACGGGCGGGTCGGCCTTGTCGGGATCTCGACCGGTGCCACCATCGCCCTCCTTTCTGCCGAGGATACCGACGTGGGCGAACACGTCTCGGTCGTCGCCGGCATCGCCCCGTACACCGACATCCGGACCGTCCTAAGCATCGCCACCACCGGCCACTACCTAAACGGCGATGAGTACGTCCCCTACAAGGCCGACCCTTTCCTCTCCTACGTTGCCGCCCGCTCGGTGGTCGCGGCGCTACCCTCCGGGGAGGACCGGGACAAGCTCCGTGCGGAGCTGCGGGAGGTTGCCCGCCTCGACCCGGACCCTCTGGCCGAGCTCCGTACCCGGTCTACCGACGACCTCGGCCCGGAGGCGGGTCACGTCGTCGAGCTGCTCGCCAACGACGAGCCCGAACGCTTCGACGAGCTCTACGCGGCGCTCCCGTCTGGGGTGCGCGCGAGCATGGACCGGCTCTCGCTGCTCGGCGAAGCCGAGCGGCTGAAGATGCCCGTGGAGCTCACCTCGGGGGCCCAGGACAAGTATTTCCCCGTCTCCGAGTCTTTCGCGCTCGCTCGCATCGCCCCCGACTGTCGGGTTACGGTGGCTGAGCCTTTGGACCACGGGGAGCCGGTTCCTTCCGTCGGCGATATCCCCGCCTTCGGCGCCTTCGACGGCTTCGTCGTCCGCTCGCTGCACGAGGCGCGCCTCAAGGAGCCGGACGATTAACGTCTTCCTGTCCCTCGTGGGCTAAGATTCCTTTCGTGCGAGAGAGGCTCTGGGAGATAGACGTTCTGCGTGGGATCGCGGTGGTCGCGATGGTCCTGTACCACTTCTCGTACGATCTCGCCTACTTCGGACTATTCGACGTGGGGTTCTTCAGGAATGGGATCGGGCTCGACCTGGGGCGTTTGATCGGTGGCACGTTCGTCTTTCTGGCTGGTCTCTCGCTGACGTTGAGCTACGGTAGGGCGGTAGCGTCTCGCTCGCCAGGGCACGGTCTCTTCCGGAAGTACCTGTGGCGGGGGTTGAGGATCTTCTCCTACGGCATGGCCATTACCTTCGTGACCTGGCTCTTCGTGCCGGGGGAGATGATCGTCTTCGGCATCCTGCACCTGATCGGGGTCTCCATCGTCCTCGCGTACCCTTTCTTGGTTCTGAAGCTCCCTAACGTCGCCCTAGGCTTCGGTTGCATCGCCCTCGGCCTATACCTGAATGACTTCAGCGCCGCCCACCCTTGGTTGGCGTGGCTGGGGATCAGACCAAACTCCTTCATGCTCGACTACTGGCCGATCCTTCCCTGGTTCGGGGTAACGCTGCTGGGTGTGTTCGTGGGCAACGCACTCTACGGCGAGCCGAGCAAACGAACCCCCCACTCGTCCCCCGCGGCGAGCCGGCCCTTGGCCTTTCTGGGGAGACACTCGCTCCCCGTCTACCTAATCCACCAGCCGGTCCTACTCGCCGCCCTGATACTCCTCGGCTTCGGAGACGTGGGGATTTCGTAGGAAACCTTCCTAGACCCTTACTCGCTCGATGCTCGACCAGGGCAGGAACTCGTACCCGCCGGGGTCCCCGCTGGGATCGCGGACGTCCAGCAACAGCCCCGAGCTATCGCTGTCGCAGACGTAGCCCGACACGTCGTTGCCC
>JALZFJ010000360.1 GCA_030867425.1 Actinomycetota bacterium
CCTTCTCTCGCGACTATTTTCGCGAAGGCCTCGGCCACCCCGACGAAGTCCACGATCCCCGTGCTAGGCACCTTGAGCGCCGCTATGCCCGTGGCGTGTGGTTCGAGTTCCTTGAGCTCCTCCGGTCCTATTTTCTCGACCTCAAGGCCGTTCTTTACGCCCCGCTCGTAGAGGTTTCTCAAGCTTGGTATCTCTTCCGGTTTCGTCGCGACGATGACTTTGCCGCAGATCTCGTATGCGACGCCGTGTTCCCGACAGAACTCCACGAGCCTCTCCCCGCCCTCCTTGGAAAAGCGGGCCTTGAGGCTCCCAGGCTTGTAGTAGACGCCGCTGTGGATGACCCCGCTGTTGTGGCCCGTCTGGTGTCGGGCCCAGCCCGCCTCCTTCTCGAGCACCAACACGCCCGCGCCCGGGTAGCGGCGCAAGAGCGAGCGGGCGGTCGAGAGTCCGACGATCCCGCCGCCGATCACCGCGAAGTCGTGCACCGCTAGAGTCCTCCTCTCACACCGCCCATGTTAGCCCATCCTAGTGCTTATATACTGTGCCCATGATCTTGAGCGGCGTCTGCACCATCGCCCTGACCCCCTTCACCGACGAGGGGGACGTGGATCTTGAGGGCATAGATTCGCTAACCGAGCTCTACCTGGACTCCGGGGTGCACGGCCTCGTGCCTCTAGGGATCATGGGCGAGGCGCACAAGCTCTCGGATGCCGAGCGGGGAGCGGTCATGCAACGTTATCTCTCGACAGCAGGAGGAAGGGTCCCGGTCGTGGTGGGCTGCTCGGCGGCGGCGACGAGGGTGGCGGTGGAGCGCGCCCGCGAAGCCGAAGCGGCGTCGGCAGCGGCGGTTATGGTGGCCCCACCGAACAACGTTGGGAACCTGGATCTCGTCTTCGAGCACTATCAGCGGGTGGCCGAGGCCGTCTCCGTGCCCGTGGTCGTCCAAGACGAGCCAGTGAATACAGGCGTTGTTATGCCCGCGCCGTTCATCGCCAGTATCGTCGACGAGATCGAGGGCTGCTGCTACGTCAAGCTCGAAGAGGCGCCGACGACGATCAAGATCACGCGCCTGCTGAAAGAGATCCACGCCGACGTCGGCATCTTCGGAGGCCTCGGGGGGATGTACTTCTACGAGGAGCTTGTGCGCGGCGCCACAGGCATCATGACCGGCTTCGCCTACCAGGAGATCCTGGTCCGCACCCACGAGCTCTTTTCGGAAGGAAATAAGAGCGAGGCGCGGGAGCATTTCTTCCGCTACCTGCCGCTCATCCGGTTCGAGGCCCAGCTCGGGGTCGGTGGTGTCGGCATCCGCAAGGAGATCTTCAAGCTACGAGGAGCAATCCCCTCCTCCCACGTCCGCTTCCCCGCCCCACCGCTGGATAAGGAAACGCTAAGGGAGCTCGAAGAGCTAGTCGGCCTGCTCGGTCTCGCCGGTTGAGCGTCCGGCCTGTTCGCTCGTGGTGCCCCCGGTAACACCCTCGGGAGCTTCGGATTTCCCAATGACCCGTATCCCGACGAGATGCACGACGATACCGGCCGCCAACACCGCCACCCCTACGCCCACCCAGAAGGGCTCTAGATAGAGGAGCAGGAGCCCCGCGACCGCGCACAGGACGCGCTCCGGGACACGGGCCGGGCCGAAGAGCCAAGCGCCGGTGGCGATCGCTAAAGCGCCCACGGCGACGGCGGATGCGAGGAAGGTCAGCGCGATCTGCAGCGGCGAGCCTTCCAGGAGGAGCCCCTGTCCGTTCGGGGTGAGGACGAAGGCGAACGGGACGAGGAAGGCGGGCAGGGTGTATTTCCAGGTCAGCATCATCGTCTTGAAGGCGTTGCCGCCGGTAATGGAAGCGGCGGCGACGGCGGCGAGAGCGGTGGGCGGGCTCACCTCGGAGAGGACGGCGTAGTAGAAGACGAACATGTAGGCGACGAACGTGGGTACGCCGAGCTCCGTGAACGCTGGCGCAATGATCACGGCAGAGATGATGAAAGAGGCCGTAACCGGTACGGCGAGCCCGAGGATGAGGATCGAGACCGCCGAGTAGAGCGCGGTGAAGAGGAGGCTCCCGCCAGCCAGAGCGATGATCAGGGAGCTGAGCTTCAGGCCGAGGCCCGTTAGCGTCACGACGGCGACGATGATCCCGGCCGCCGCACACGTCGCCGCCACGGGCAAGACCCCCATAGCACCCGCGGCAAGCGCATCCCAGATCCTGCGCGGCCCCATCTTGTGCTCCCGGCTCAAGAAGGAGAGCAAGAACGCCACGATCGTTGCGTAGAAGACCGCCCTGAAGGGTGAAAGCCCTATAGCCATGAGGATCACGATCAGGAAAAGGGAGCTGAAGTGGTAGCCGTAGCGCCAGAGCAGGTACCCCAAAGGCGGCGTCTCGACCTCGACCCCTTGCGTCCTGAACCGCCGCGCATCAAACTCGATGGCGAGGATGATCCCCAGGTAGTACAAGAGCGTGGGGATCAGGGCATAGAGCAAGACTACCAAGTAGCTCACCCCCAAGAACTCGGCGATGATGAACGCCGCGGCCCCGAGCGTAGGTGGCGAGAGGATCGCTCCGATCCCGGAGGCCGCCAGCACGCCGCCGCCCGACTCCCTCGGGTAGCCGGCGCGCCTCAAGATCGGCCACGCTACCGAGGCCAACGTCACGGTCGTCGCCGTCCCCGACCCGGAGACCGTGCCGAGGAGGAACCCGGCGAGCGTCGTGGTGCGCCCTGGGCTCGAGCGGGACTGCCCAAAAGCGGCGAAGCTCACGTCTATGAAGTACTTGCCCGCCCCCGAATATTCGAGTACCGCCCCGTAGATCGTGAACAAGATGATGTAAGTCGCGGCCACGTCCAGCGGCACGCCGAAGAGGCCTTCGAGGCCCATGTACGTCTGGCCAACGATGCGGTTCGGCCCGTAGCCGACGTGCCCGATCCTGGCCCAGTCCGGGATCAAGGCGCCGAGATAGGCGTAGGCGATGAAGAATACGCAGATGATGGGCAGTATCCAACCGACGGTCCTGCGCGTGGCTTCCAACACCAGCAGGATGGTTACCGCGCCGAAGACGAGGTCCAAAGTGTCGGGGCGAGCCGCCCGCCGGACGAACTCGTCGAAAGCAACCAGCGTATAGCCCAAAGAGACCACGGACAGGACAGCGAAGAGGTAATCCGTTACGCCCGGGTTATCCGGGCGGCGCTCTTCCTGAACGGTCTCGCGCGAGCTCCCCCAGGCCCTGTACAGCACGAACGTCATCGCCAGCGCGACGGCGAGGAAGCTGGTGCGGTAGATCTGTGCCGGGATGGGGCTCAAGACCCAGTAGAGGGCGTAGCAAGAGAGCGCGACGCCCGCGACCGAGAGCAAGAGCCTCGGGAAGCGGGCGAGCTCCCGAGCCGGCTTCTCAGCCTCGAACTCCTCTATGAGCCCTTCCGCACCGGTGGCTTGCGGATCCTCAAGTCTCACGCGCTCGTTCGTACGCCCACCGGTGCGTTCTTCGGACATCGCCTTATCCTTTCCCTACACCTGTCGA
>JALZFJ010000401.1 GCA_030867425.1 Actinomycetota bacterium
TCCGTCCGCGTCCCTTCCCCCGCCTCGAAGGGGATCTGAAGACCCAGGGCCGCCACCGGCACCTTCTGTTCAACCTTTGAATCGAGCCACATCTCCACGCGCTCTTCGCCAGCGTTGTAAAACGCTCGATGCGCGAAGAGCTCCGGATCGAACTCCCCGCCGAGCTTGCGGTTCAGGACGTTTAGGAGGTTCTTGTTGAACCTAGCCGTGACGCCTGCCGCATCGTCGTACGCCGCCTCCAGAACGCGCGCGTCCTTGACGAGGTCTACCCCGATGAGGAGGTGGTCCCCTTTCTTCAGCCCGGCCCGGAGCCGCTTGAGGAACGATCGTCGTTTCTTCGGCGTGAAGTTGCCGATGGTGCCCCCGAGGAAGATGACGAGCCTCCCGGAGTCATCCCCCTGCCGGGGATAGGCCAGCAGGTACTCCAGCGAGTGGTCGAAGTCCCCGACGAAGCTGGAGATCTCCAGACTCGGGTACTCTCTTAGGAGCCTCTCCGCGCTGTCCCTGAGCGCGCTCTCGCTGACGTCGAGCGGCACGTAACGGATCGGTCCGGAACGTTCTTGGTAGGCCGTCATCGCGTCGAGCAGGGCACGTGTCTTGCTCGACGAACCGCTTCCGAGCTCGACGAGCTCGCGGGCTCGGGTGCGCGCCACGATCTCCGGAGCCTTCACTTCGAGGATCGAGAGCTCCGTGCGGGTCTGATAGTACTCGGGGAGGGCCGTAATCTCCTCGAAGAGCTCCGAGCCCTCCGCGTCATAGAAGTACTTTGGCCAGGGCGAGAGGTCTTTGGGTACGCTGAGCAGCCCGTCCCGCACGTCCTCGGCTATCTGCTCGAAGTCTTCGCCCTCTCCCCCGAGTGATTTCACCGTTGCTCTGCCCGTACCACCGTTCATAAGCCTCGTCCCTTTGGAAGCGTATGTGGGCTTTGCTAGCCCAGCCTATTCAAGGCGAGGAGTGCCGCAGCGACGCCGCTGGAGCTGACGATCTCGCCGGCGGAGATCCTCTCCGTGATCTCCCCGACCGGCACGAGCACGACCTCGACCCGCTCGTACTCGTCGGGTCGCGGGGCCGCCGAGCGCGTGACCCCACGGGCAAGGTAGAGATGCGCCCAGTTGTCCTTGAGGCTCGGCGAAGAGGCTAAAGAGCCCAAAGGCTCCCACTCGCCCCCCGCGTAGCCGGTCTCCTCCAAAAGCTCCCGCCGGGCGGCCTTCTCCGGTTCCTCGCCCTCATCGACGAGCCCCGCGGGTAGCCCGAGCTCTATCCCCTCTATCGCGGGCCGGTACTGGCGCACGAGCACTACCTCGTCTTCTTCGGTCAGCGGGAAGACGATAGCGGCGTCTGGGCGTTCGATAACGTAGTACGGATCCTTCACGGCTCCGTCGGGCAGGCGGAGCCTGTCCGAACGCAGGGCGAAGTAGGGGGTCTCTATAAGCCTCTCCGAGGACAGGCGCTCCCAGCGCCCGCTCTCAGGCACCGGACGCACCGCCGCCAGCTAGGATCTCCGGCAGGTCTTTCGTGAAGGCGCTCCGGGCCACCACTCGGTCGCAACCGGACTCGCGGGCAGCTACGGCCAGTTCTCTTTGAACGTGGGAGAGGAAGCCGACAACGGGCACGTCTCTTAGGACTTCGTCGGATTTGACCTCCCGGAGGAGCTTTAGGGGCTCGAAGCGGCTCGAATTCAGGTCGAGGACTAGGAGGTCCGGCGGGGAGGCGGTCGCCTGCTCCACGAGCTTCCTCGGGCTGCGCGGGAACTTCGCTTCGATGCCCAAGGTGTTGGCGGTCTCCGAGATCTTGCTCCTGAACAACAAGTCTTCGACGGCTGCGAGCACTCTTCTGGCCATAGGTAACAAAGCCTCCCGGTCTCTGTGAGGTGTAGCTTACACATTCTACCCTCGGGTGGTGCGGTATCCTATCTGGGTGAACAGATTATTCAAACTGCGCTCAGGATTCAGGCGCGCCAAAGAAACCTTTTCCAACTTCACGCCGTTCTTGAAGCCGCGCCGCAAAGGGCTCCTTCTGGCGCTCGTGATATTGCTCTTGGAGACGGGGGCGAGCCTCGCCCAGCCGTGGCCGTTCGCCCTGACCATAGACTATGTGCTGACCGGCAACAAGCAGCTACCTGCCTTCTTGCCTGGCTTTCTCACGGACGAGGCTCTGCTGCTTGCGGGGATAGCATTCCTGACAGTCGCAATCTTCGCGGCCACCCGGAGCATCGCCGCTTTCCGGCGCTACCTCCTCAGCAAGCTCGGGCAAGAGACCGTCTTCGACATGCGCGACGCCCTCTACGCGAAGGTGCACGCTTTAGGTCTCGACTACCACGGCAAGAAGCGGACCGGCGACACCATAACCCGCGTCACCAGCGACGTGAAGGAAGTTCGGAGCTTGCTCGTCGACTCGGTTGTCGAGGTGCTCTCGTCGGTCTTGGTCCTGCTCGGGATGCTGGTCGTGATGGTCTGGCTCAACTGGCAGCTAACCCTGCTCGCCCTCGTCACAGTGCCGTTCCTCTTTTTGGCGGTGCGGCGCTACCGGCAGGCGCTCATCGAGCGGATGCGGGTCGTGAGGACCAGGGAGGGAGCGATAGCCTCCGTAATGCAGGAGGCGATAACCGGCATCCGGGCGGTGAAGATCTTCGGCCGCGAGGACGATGAGATGGAGCGCTTCCGTAAGGAGAGCCGGGAATCCCTCAAGGCGAGCGTGGACAGCTCGGCGATAGAGGCCAAGTTCAGCACCGTCCTCGGCGTCGTCGGGGGCTTAGGGACGGCGCTCGTGGTGTACTTCGGCGCCCGCCAGGTGCTCGCGGGCGTCCTCTCCTTGGGCGATCTCACAGTCTTCGTCGCCTACCTCGCCCTGTTCCTCTCGCCGCTGTGGGCCCTCAGCCGGCAGGTCAACCAGATCGGCAAATCCCTCGTCTCCGGGGAGCGGATCATCGAACTCCTCAAAGCCGAGCCGACAGTCAAGGATTCCCCGGACGCTCGCCCCGCGCCCCGATTCTACGGCCGGGTCACCTTCGAGGACGTCCACTTCGCCTACGAGGAGGAGGTCGGGGACGTGCTGCGCGGAATGGACTTCGACGTGGAGGCCGGGAGCCGGGTCGCACTCGTCGGTGTCAGCGGCGCCGGCAAGACCACCGTTTCGAGCCTCATCGCCCGCCTCTACGATCCGCAGAGCGGACGCATCCTCGTGGACGGGGAAAACGTCAGAGACTTTACCCTCAAATCCCTGCGGGACTCCGTAACCTTCGTGCCGCAGGAGCCCATGCTCTTCCGGGCGACAGTCGCAGAGAACATCTCCTACGGGCGGCCCGGGGCGACAGGGGAGGAGATCGAGCACGCGGCTGAGCTGGCGGGCGCAGACGGGTTCATACGGGAGCTGCCGGAGGGTTACGACACGCTGTTATCGGAGCGTGGGGAGAGCCTCTCCGGGGGGCAACGCCAAAGGATCTCCATCGCCCGGGCGATGCTCCGCGACACCCCAATCCTTATCCTCGACGAGCCGCAGGCCGGCCTCGATGCCGAGGTCGCCAGGGCCGTGGAGGAGAGCTGGCGCGCTCTGACCGAGGGAAGTACAACCTTCGTCATCGCCCACGAACTCAGGTTGGTCAGGAACGTGGACCAGATCCTCGTAATCGAAGACGGACGCATCGCCGAGAGCGGAACGCACGAGGATCTGATCTCCTCGGGCGGCTTCTACGCTCGGCTCTATGCCCTCCAGGAACACGACCTGGTGCAACCGTAGGGGAGCGCGAGATTTTGCGGGAGCTGTTGATCATAAGCATCGTCTTGACGCTCGTGGTGGTCGCGATCTACGTATCTTTCTCATAGCCGCCGGCTCCGGCCGAGGTCGGTCTCTGTCGGCTTGACCAACTCCCGCGACGACGGTCGGCTTGCCCAGAGCGCCCAAGCCCAGCGAGGCGATGGTGATCCCGACCTTGCACCCGGCGAGGTAAGCGTCGAGGCTCTGCGCAGTCTATTTCTATGAGGCCGGCCGAGGCTTTGCCTTCCTGCACTATCACCTCGACCTCCTGCTCTTGAGCTTCGTGTACGCGAACTCCGCCGCCACGAACAACCCATACAAAGCAACCAAAAGGAGTGTGTCGAAGAGCTTGAGCCCGGAGAGAACTATCTCTTCCAAGAGATCCTCTCTATCGAACGCGACGGCCCGTGTCGCCGGGGGACGCCCGCAAGGAGCCCCAGCGACACGCTGGTACTTCGTGTCTCATCGCGTTCCACGTAATCCTTCGAAGCTATCCTACCCTGCCCCCTTCAACAAACCCGAGATCCAGAGCGGCTCGCTAGTAGAGCAGCTTCTTGTCCAACTCGTTGATAAGGGGCTTCCCGTCAAGGTAGCGCCGGAGGTTCTCGCAGAAGAGGTCCGCCTGGCGTTCGTTGATTTGGGCGCCCACCATGTCCGTCGAGTGCGGGCTCACGACCACGTTCTCGAGCTCCCACAGCAGGCTATCCTCCGGCAGCGGCTCTTCCTCGAACACATCGAGTGCTGCCCCCGCGAGGGGTCCGCTCTTTAGCGCCTCGACAAGCGCGCCTTCATGCACGACCTTCCCGCGCCCCACGTTGACAAAGTATGCCTCCTGCTTCATTGTCCCTATCGCCTCTGCGTTCAGGAGGCGTTGAGTCTCCGGTGTCCCGGGCAACGCGGCGACCACGTAATCCGCCTCTCGGAGCGCCTGGTGAAGATCCCGGGTCGCGTACAACTCGTCCGCGTAGCCCCATGCCGCGTCGTCTTCCCCGACCACCCGCTTCACGCCCACCACGCGCATCCCGAACGGCCTCGCCCGGACCGCCACGGCCTGCCCGATGCTCCCCATCCCTACTACGCACAAAGTCTTGCCGTACAAGGTGCCCGTGGTCGTCTGTCGCCAACGCTTCTCGGCCTTGTCTCGCCGGAGGCGGTCCAGATCTTTTGTGTGCGCGAGAAGGGCCATCATCGCGAACTCGGCCAGGGGCCCCGAATATACCCCGCTCGCCGTCGTTACCGCCACGTCGGCGTCCTGCAACCCCGCACGCTCGATGATCTCCCCAGCCCCGGCCATGCTCGCCTGCACCCAGCGGAGTTTCGGGGCGACCCGGATGAGGTCCTCCATGTGGCCGCGGGGGAAGTCGTAGAGAATTTCGGCCTCTCCGAGCATCGCAAGGAACTCCTCTTCGCCTTCTTTGGAGCGGTGCCACGCGGGAGGGCCTACGTGGTCCCCCGGCCAGCGCGGCGGTGGGACGAGATCCTCGCGGTAAAGCACCCGCAGCCTCTCGTCCACCTCCCGGATGAGCGCTACGTGCTCCTCCTCAAAGTAGCTGCAAACTACCACCGTTGCCACTATGCCTCCTTTTTGCCGGCGCTTGATACAAAGTTTGATTCTTCCACATTTTCGATGATGCCAGGAGAACCACATTCTCGACCAAACCTTTTGTATGATGGTCCGCGGCGCGGTCGGGCGAGAGCTGAACTGAAGGAGGTGGGATTTATGAAATCAGGCCTTACGGAGCGGGTACGCAACGCCTGCAAAACAGTTGCCGAAAGAGCCTCCCACGTGTGGATCGACCACGATCGCGTCCCGTCCTATGCGGCGTCCCTGCCGCTGGAGCAGTCTACGGCCCCAGAGCTCGACCCCGAGCGCCACTACTTCGGTGACCCGGACAAGACCGTGGCCTTCTTGTTGACCCTGGACGCGATCAACTTCGGGTCGGGCTACTTCCCGCACCTGCACAAGCGACCCGGGATGTCTGGGTACTTTACCGTGGCCGCTTCGCTCACCGACCATTACAGAGAGCATAGTTCGCTCTCTGCGCAAGAGCTCGCGCGGCTCACCGCGGAGGACTGCGCGAGGATCTTCGGCCAGGATCTCAATAACGAGCCCATCCGCGAGCTCATGGGGCTGTTCGTCACCGCGCTGAACGACCTCGGGCGGTACCTCATCGACCGCTTCGACGGCAACTTCACGGGCTTGGTGGAAGAGGCTGGTGCGTCCGCCGAGCGGCTGGCGCGGCTGCTCGTCGAGATGCCCTACTTTAACGACGTCGAGCCCTACGACGGGATCGAAGCACCTTTCTACAAGCGGGCGCAGCTCACGCCAGCGGACCTCGCGGTGGCGTTCGAAGGCAAGGGGCCGGGCCGGTTCGAGGACCTAGACCGCCTGACTATCTTCGCGGACAACCTCGTGCCGCACGTCTTGCGCGTAGACGGGATCATCCTCTACGAGGAGAGCCTGGCCGCCCGCATCGACGCGGAGGAGCTGATCCCACCCGGCTCCCCGGAGGAAGTCGAAATCAGGGCTTGCGCCATCCACGCGGTGGAGCAGTTGATCGGAGAGCTGCGCGCGGCAGGGCGCAACGACGTCACGGCGATGAGGCTAGACTACCTGCTCTGGAACCGGGGCCAACAGCCCCTCTACAAG
>JALZFJ010000403.1 GCA_030867425.1 Actinomycetota bacterium
CGCCGCCGACCCCTGGGCCGGGCTCGGCCGGGCCGGCTTACCGACATACCGGACAGGCAGCTCCCCGTCCACGAGCTCCCTGAGGCGCGGCTCCATGTACGTCCACGCCCCCATGTTCTTCGGCTCCTCCTGGACCCACACGATCTCCTGCAGGTTCGGGTAGCTGCTCAAGAGAGCCTTTATGTCCTCCTCCGGGAACGGGTACAGGAGCTCGACGCGCGCTATCGCGGTCACATCGTCCTCCTCGCGCGCCTCGCTGCCCACGAGCTCCATGTAGATCTTGCCGGAGCACAGCATGAGCCGCTCCACCGACTCCGCCCGCTCGCGCATCTCCTCGTCGTCCAAGACGGGCCGGAACTTGCCCTCCGTAAGATCCTCGAGGGTCGAGGCCGACATGGGGTGCCTGAGGAGGCTCTTAGGCGTCATGATTATGAGCGGCCGCTGATGATCCCCGAGCGCGGCCTGGGCGCGCAAGAGGTGGAAGTACTGGGCGGCGCTCGTGCAGTTGGCGATCCGGATGTTTTCGTGCGCCGCGAGCTGCAAGAACCGCTCGAGACGCGCGCTCGAATGCTCCGGGCCCTGGCCCTCGTAGCCGTGCGGCAGGAGCATCACGAGCCCCGAGGTCTGGCCCCACTTGGCCTGTCCGGAGACGATGAACTGGTCTATCATCGGCTGCGCGACGTTGGCGAAATCTCCGTATTGAGCCTCCCACAAGACGAGCGTCTCTTCAGCGTTCAGCGTGTAGCCAAACTCGAATCCCAAGACCGCGATCTCCGAGAGCGGGCTGTTGTGGGAGATAAAGGAGGCGTTTGCCTGCGGTATGTTCTGCAGGGGCACGTATACCTCGCCGGTCTCCACGTCGTGCAAGACCGAGTGGCGCTGGGAGAAGGTGCCCCGCTCGGTGTCCTGACCCGTCAAGCGTATCGGCACGCCGTCCTCAAGCAACGAGGCGAAGGCCAACGTCTCGGCGTGCGCCCAGTCTATGCCATCGCCGAGGTCGGCCCGGTTCTTCTGGAAGAGCCGCTCGAGCTTGTCGTTGGCGTTGAAGCCTTCGGGACGTTCGAGGAGGGCTTCGTTAAGGGCCTCTAGCCTCTCGGCTGAGACGGCGGTCTCCGGGATCTCGACCAGCGGCGTGTGGGGCTCGTCGGTGAAGATGTCTTCTTCGGCCATCTCGTCGTTGTCGGGGTTGTCGCGGGTCTCTTCCATCTGGCTCTGCACCCTCTCGGCCATCTCCTCGGCCTCATCCTCAGAGATGATGCCGCGCTCCTCAAGGTCCTTGGCGTAGATCTCGCGTACCGACGGATGCTCGCGGATGATCTCGTACATGATGGGCTGGGTGTATGCTGGCTCGTCGCCCTCGTTGTGGCCGAACCTCCTGTAGCCGATGAGGTCGATCATGAAGTCCTTGTGGAACTTCTCGCGGTAGGCGTAGGCGAAGCGGGCGACCGCCATGCACGCCTCCGGGTCGTCGGCGTTGACGTGGATGACCGGGATCTCGTACCCCTTCGCAAGATCGCTCGCGTACGTCGTCGAGCGGGCGTCGTCGCGCTCGGTGGTGAACCCAAGCTGGTTGTTGGTGATGATATGTATCGTGCCGCCGGTCTTGTAGCCGGGCAGCTTGTAGAGGTTTAGGGTCTCGGCCACGACCCCCTCCCCCGGGAACGCCGCGTCCCCGTGGATGAGTACCGGCAGTGACGCATCCTCGTCCTGCTCCGGCGGGCCTGCCTCGGCGCGCTCCTCTTGGGCGGCGCGAGCCATGCCCTCCACCACCGGGTTGACATGCTCGAGGTGGCTCGGGTTGGGCGCCAGGTTGATGAGGATCTCTTGGTCTGCCTCGTCCCCGCCCAGGTGCCAGCCCCGGATGCCGAGGTGGTACTTGACGTCCCCGATCCAGGCCCCGCCTGTCAGGTCCGCGGCCGACGGTTCCTCGCCCTTATCCGGCTGCTGAAACTCGCCGAAGATCTTGGAATATGGCTTGTCGAGGACGTGGGCGAGCACGTTGAGCCGGCCCCTGTGCGCCATCCCCAGGACCATCTCCGGAGTACCCGCGTCGGCTGCCTTGCGGGCGAACTGGTTGAGCATTGGCACCACCATATCGGTGCCCTCGACGGAGAAGCGCTTCTGCCCGAGGAAGGTCCTGTGCAAGAACTTCTCGAAGGTGTCCACCCGCGTGAGCCTCTCGAGTAGTCTCCTGGCGACCTCCCCCTCATAAACCCTGTGAAAGCGCTCGGACTCGACGGCCTCCCTGAGCCAGAAACGCTCCTCGGGGTTGTGGATGTGGCCGAAGTCGTACCCGGTGGTCTTCATGTAGATGCGCTTGAGCTCTTCTATGGCCTCCCGCGCGTTCTTCGTGCGCTCCGGGATCGGGCCCGTCCCCGGAGCGTTGATGAGGCTCGACGGCAACGCCTCGAGGTCCTCGTCGCTTATGTCGTAGAAGTCCCGGTCCAACGCCGGGTCCCCGGGGGGTTCGGAGCCCAAAGGATCGAGCTGGGCCGCCCGATGTCCGAAGTCCCTTATGGCCCGGACGTACTTGACCACCGCGACGATCTTGTCCACGTCCACCCCGGCGACCGCCGGGGTACCCGCTGACCGGCCGTTCGTCTCCGGTTCCGGTGGGTTCCAGCCCTCGAAGAAGCTCCGCGTGTGTTCGTCCACGGAGTCTGGGTCTTCTCTGTACCTCTCGTAGAGGTCCAGGACGTAGCCGAGGTTCGGACCGTAAAATTGGCTCTCGGTAAGGTTCTTCACCAGATCACACCCTCAGATAAACAGTTCTTTGCACGGACGATGACGCGCCTCGGGACGACCACGACCGCCACCCGGGCCGGTCACCTGTCCGGCGCCGGTCGTGCGTAAAGTTTTTCGCAACGTGACGAAGCATCTCTTACCACTCAATGATAACGCATCTTCCCGTTCCTGGTCTTACCCAAAACGCGGGCTTACCTACCCCGTTTGCGGCCCCAGCGAACCTCGGCGAGCGCCAGGCGCAGGTCCTCGGCCATGCCGTCGTGGCCGAACTTTTCGGCCTATCGGATGCCCGTCTCGTAGGCGGTGCGAGCCTCCTCTGACCGAGGGGTTGGCGCTTGTGTTCGCCCTTCCCCCCATGGTACCGCTCAGTTCGACTATCCTACCGGTTGGGTCGCCGCTGGCGTCCCTCACCCATTTCACCCTATCCTCGGCCTCCATTGCGTTCATCATGATACTAAGCCGTTTCAACTCTTTGGCTTCTCTCCTCGAATCCCTGCGAGCCAGCCAGTAGAGTAGCGACGAAACTACTAACCCCCCAGTGAATTGATGGCTTCCATACACATATCCTACCGGTTGCCGGGCTCGAGCCTTGAGAGCGCGACTAATTGTCGCTTAGCCCCGGTCCAAGGGAGTGGGCTCATAGAGAAGGATCTTCCGGCCACCCAGCGGACCAGGGCTGTCGGGGTTTCCGAGTGTGGGTCTGCAAATGTTCAACTTGGCTTTGGCAACATACGTATCTGCGCCGAAGCGTGTTTTTCTAGGTATGTTCGTTGCGGCCTTGACGGGCCTTCTCCAAGGCAACCTCTTGTTCAGCAACCCAGGCCTCCCCGATCTCAAGCGATTGCCCCGCCATCTAGATAAATTCTTCCCTGTTCGTGGCACGTAGTCTGACGTAGTCATCAACCCGTACAAGAGCAGGAAAATCCTCCATCTTTACAGACCGAAAACCAGAGCCTAACGTTGCAAGCAGGCCAATTATTCGCAGATAGCTTTGATAATCAACGCCGGGATGAAAACGAAAAGACCGTAGTGCGGGTGCATCTCCTTGCTCGATTTCCTCCCACTCGCCCAACTTTTTGATTCTCGAATCAAGAGCAAAAAGTTTTCGTTCGAGCCTTTCCAAAAGGATAGACTGAATATCGTTCTCCGCTTGGGCTTGGAGGTCAGCAAACTTTGTAAGCAATATATTCGTCGAATTCGCGGCTTTGATCGCACCCGACTGAAAACCGGATTCAGCAACGAAAATGCCTTTGTCAGCCCCTACGTCTTCCACAATAGATTTAAAGGTCAGAACCTTCTCTTTGGGTACGGGACGCTTCCAGAACTTGCATTCCCCCGTCCACCGGTTTTCGAGGCCGAAACGTTCGAACTCCACCCAAACATCTATCGCATGAGCCCCTCTCGCACCTTGAACGGAGATTCCCACTTCAGCCGAACAACCCAACTCCCTAAAAAGACGAGCCACGCGCTCCTGGTAATCTCGCCAGTCAGTTATCGGTACACCACCATTCCGAATAAAGGCTTTTCAGGAACACTAACACCACAACGGCTGATTCCAAGCCTTGCTACAGCAGTTTGCAATGATATTGATCCATGTGGCCCTGCAGACCTGCTCTCGAAGTCTGCGACGCATGGCCGGAGCAAAGTTGAAGAGGATCTTGGGGCGTAGTGACTCTATTCGCTCAATAGGGGATCGGCACCACGTGTCAACTGCTACGCGGTGTCCGCACCGCGCCTCCCTTCTTTAGACTGTCACCAAGTCTACCTGCTCTGCGCCGACCTCCGACAGCAGGCCACTGAACCGGAAGCTGCTGGGTGTGTGAGTTTGGAAATCAAACGCAGACGCTGACGATCTGCGGAGCTCGTCTTCACAGTGCCTTATACTAAGCTACTCGGTCACGAGGTTCACGGGAGGAGTACCCTCTTTGGAGGACAGGATAGAGTACTTCGAGCGGATGCTGGCGGACAACCCGGACAACCCGACGGGGCTTCTGGCTTTGGCAAACGAGTACAACAAGGCCGAGCGGTACGAAGACGAGGCGACGGTCCTCGAACGCTACGTCGCCACCGTGGGAGGCGACGACGAGGGCAACGCGTACCTGCGTCTGGGAGATGCACTCCAGAGGATCGGGCGCGAGGACGAGGCCCGCACCGCTTATGAGGCAGGTATCGACCAAGCCGAGAAGTTCGGCCACACGGGCATGGCCGAGGATCTGCGGCTCGCGATCATACAGCTGAGCGAGCAAGCCTAAGTCCTCGCCACTTCTACCTTCGACGCCGGCCTTCGTCAGCCGGGCTCGAAACCTGATCTGCGACTTATGTTGCCTATCGGTACGCTACCTTTTAGGCAAAGCCGGTGCTAGTATCGCCAATAGTAGCCGGCGAGTTCGTTCGAGCATATCTATAGAGAAGAGGAGCAAGATGGAGCACCGTCGCTTAGGCCGCCTGGAGCAGATGGATTCCGTACTGATATTCGGCGGGGCTGCACTCTCTGAGGTCTCTGAGGAGGAGGCCGACCATGCCATCTCGTCATCTCTAGAGGCAGGCGTAAACCACTTCGACACAGCAGCAGGATACGGGGACTCAGAACTCCACCTCGGACGCTGGATGCCCCAGATCCGGGACGGCATCTTTCTCTCTACCAAGACCGACGAGCGGGAGAAGGACGTCTCTAAAGGCCAGATTCACAACTCCCTGGAGCGCTTGGGCGTGGACCACGTGGACCTCATACAACTTCACGCTGTAGGAAACCTAGAGACCTTAGACCGCATCACAAGAAGTGGGGGCTCTCTTGAGGCCGCTTTGGAAGCGAGGGAGGAAGGTCTGGTCCATGCTATTGGCATTACCGGACATGGACTTCAAACGCCGGCTGTCCACCTTGAGGCTCTAAGACGCTACTCATTCGACACGGTCATGACGCCCTGGAACTTTGTGCTCTCCAGAGACGATTCCTACCGCCGAGACTACGAAGCGCTGCTTGAGGAGGTCAAGCGCCAAGACGTAGGGCTGATGGCCATAAAGACAGTTTCTAAGAGGAATTGGCCGGAAGGTGATCCGCTCTCAAGGCAGCGCTACGCCACCTGGTACGAACCCTTCGACGAGCAAGAGTACATAGACGCCGCTGTCGCCTTCGTGCTCTCCTGCGAGCAGATCACGAGCATCCCAATGGTAGGAGACGTCGATCTCATCTCGCTGATGATAGAAGC
>JALZFJ010000408.1 GCA_030867425.1 Actinomycetota bacterium
GTATCGCCGTTGTCTCCCGGATTCCAATTCTGCGTGACGAAGAGAATGGCCTCGGGGTTGGCGTTGGTAAAGCGATTTTCGATGTAGGTGCTATTCTCGGTGATGCTCTCGGATGTAGCGCGATGGATGAACACGGATTCGCTCGGCTGCAGGGCGCTTACAGTAAAGGCAGATCCATCCGACGTCGTCTCCGCTTCGCTCGTTCGATCCCCCGATCCGGATACCGCGGCGTCGGAAGCAGCGAAACCCGTGTAGGACCAATAGACGTAGGATACTCCGACAACCAAAATCACTATTCCTAGGATAAACGCCGCTCTTGCGAGAACACTCTGCACTACGCACTCCTTAATCCTCGTTGGTAGCTGACATTGCTTCCGTGATGTCCTTTCACTTTCTCCTCGGTCCTGTTGCTTATGTCGAACAACCGCGTTTCTAGCCCGGGTAAAGGGCTTCGCCGACCGGGAGCCTTGAGTTCCTTGGGCCGCGCCCTCCGCGGCGGCCCGACGGAACTAACCCCCGCCGCCCCGTCAGGCGAGGGATGGCTCTATAGTCGTTGCTTCCCAATAGATGGCCTCCTCGCCGGCATAGAGGTTACTCATCGAGCCGTCCATGACGGCGGTGGCGAACCAGGCCATGTTCTGGTTATAGTAGTCGTCGGGGTCCTCACCCCAGTAGGCGTCGGCCTCTCCGGGACCGTTGTTGTAAGTGCCCAGGACCTTCTCCGCAAAGATCCTGTGGGCCAGGGCCGGATCACCGCCGACGAGCAGGCCGGGGAGGACCCCGGCGTAGGCGGAGGTAGCCTCGTAGTCTACCGTCGGCTCGCCGTCGAGGGCATGGGAGGCGAACAGACGGCCCTCGCTTTCGATCTCCTCCCGCGGGAGGCTCATGTTCTCGAGCACGTCGAGGGCCCGGCCGTCTTGGAACCACAGGTAGTCGAGGCCAATGCGCCAGGGGACACGGCTCGCGTCGAAGGAGAACTCGTCCGTCGGCAACCCCTCGAGGCCCGCCGGTCCCGGATCCCCGGTCGCGGGATCGAGCGCTACCCAGTTTGGGACGACTCCGGCCTCTCCGCCGAGCTCGGGCGAGGCCTGGATATTCTGAAGGATCTGGTACGACGAGTCCACGACGTCGTCCCAGGGGTGCTCGGGATCGGCCTCCGCGAAGATCTTGTAAGCGTAAGGCGAGAGGTAAGACGGGTTTATCATGGGCCTCGCGACGGTGCCCGTGCCGTCCCCCCGCGCCCAGTCGCCCGCGACCGTCACGCGCTTATAGCCTGCAGAGTCCGAGCCTACCACGGTCGTCTCCTCTTCCCATACGTTGGTTAGGATGGCGAGCGCCTCTTCCTTGTACCCGGGGGCGTCGAACTTCCTGGCTGCGAACAGCAGGGCGAGAGCGGTGTCGGTGTCGGCGTCGGTCGCGCTGCTCGGGTCGATGATGCCCTGCGTGCCGTTGGAAAGCTCGCCGTACTTCCAGGAGGGCAGGGAGTTCGCGCTTGGCTGGAGGTTCTCCTGGGTCCAGCCCCAGATTTCGTCGAAGGCCTCGCGGTCTTCCATGTAGACGGCCCGCAGCATAGCGTAGGCCTGGCCCTCGGAGGTGGTCTGGTCCGCCTTAGGGTCGATCACGCGGCCGTTGTCTATGAAGCGCTTCTTGTAGCCCTCCCAGGTGTTAGAGAGCATGGGGTTGTCCGGTGCTTCTATCTGGTGGAGGTTGCGGACCCGGAGGAGATTCATCTCCCAGTCCTCGGAGGTAAAGGTCCTTATGTTGTCGGAGCTCTCCCGGGCATCGGACACGAGCGGTAAGTCGATCTCGTTGAGCTGTCCGTCGATCCAGGAGAACGATTGGTTGTTGGTCGGGCTGTAGAGCAGGTAGTCTACGTCGTCGGGGGTCTGAAGGACTGGGCCGTAGATGGAGGGGTCCTGCAAGGCGGTCAAGGGGTAATGAGCGTTCTCAAAGGGTTCGTCGCCGACAAGCTCCTCGGCCCGTAGGTCGGCCCAGGGGTAGGCGTCCGTGAAGATGACGCTCTCGTTCGGGAGATTCTCGGCGACCCAGCGGGTGGCCGCGTTCTGGGAGGAGGTGCTGTCGCCCGTGAAGTTTACGTAGTTCGCGGGCACCGCCCCGATCCCGAGGAACGCCGTAAGCCCGAGGATCGCCAGCGCCGCCGGGTACTTGGCGAGCCCCGGTCGAAGCCGGACGGCACCCAGCCGTTTGGGGCCCATCGAGCCCATGGCACCCATGACGCCCATCATGTGGCCCGCGAGGAGGCCCAACGCGAGCGCCAAGAGCGCGAGGAGAGGGATGACGTAGAAGTAGAGCACGACCCCGCCTCTCCCGAGCAGGAGTATGAAGGAGAGGGTGAGAAGCGAGACACCGAAAAAGAACTTGTCCCTCCTAAAGAACAGGAGGCCGATCCCGGCAGCCACGAGCCCACCCAGCATGATGAAGGGATCTATGTCCATCCACTGCCCGAAGTTAGTGCGGAAGTCGCTCTCGAGGGAGAAGAACGAGCCGTTGCCGACTCTGGAGAGCTGATAGCTAAAGGTCTCGATCAGGCTCACGTGCGGTTCCGGTGAACTCCACAGCACGCCGGGCTGGAGAAGCTCGTCCTTGAGGGTGGCCAGGAGGAAGAAGAGGGACATGGCAGCGGCAGTCGCCACCCCCCAGAGGGTAAACGCGAAGCGCCGGTGGACGGGGTGGGCCACCACGTAGGCCAGGTAGAACATCCCCGGCAGGAAGACTACGGCGATTTCCTTCGACCAGAACGCGAGCCCGAAGGCGAGTGCGCTTACTACTATGCGCCACAGACGTCCGTTGGCCGCGATGAGGGCGTAGAGGGAGACGAGGAGCCACAGCGTCATGAGGTTATCGAGCCACACCTGCCGGTGTAGACCTACGCCCAAAGGAGAGACAGCGAAAACCACCGCACCGAACAGGGCGGCGGTGGCACGGCCCGACGCCCGGCGCAGGATGGAGAACACCAGCAAGGTCGAGAGAACCGCGACCGCCAGCATGAGCACCCGCCCGGTGTTTATGGAGGAGCCGAAGGCGAGGAACCCGCCGACGAGCTCCGAGAAGGCTCCGATCTGGAACCACCCGAGCAGGGGATGGTCGTAGGTGTAAGTGTAGTTGTAGAGCTTCCCCTGCCCGAACATGGCCCAAGCCGAGCCCATGTAAGTGCCCTCGTCGAGCTCGTAGTTGGGGTAGCGGAACATGTTGTATCCCGTGAACAGCGCGGCGACCAGTAAAGCCGCGGCGAGCGCCAGACCGTCGAAAGGCGACGCAGTAACGGCCCGTCGTGCGTGGGTAAGCGCCGCCGCGGCCCGCGAGCGTTGGACGCGGGCCTTGCGGATCGGGCCGGCGGTCTTATTACCTTCTCTTAACTCAAGTTTCAACTTGGGTCTCCTATAAATCTCAGATATCTACGAACGCCGATTCGTTGGGGGTAAGCTCCTACCGCCCTACCTCCCTTTGCGAGCCCCGGCCCCGACGGGGGGGACCAGCTCCTTCGCCCGGTGGGCACCGGAGTGGACAGTCTTCTCCCAGTTAGTGGCGCCCCGGGCCACGCGCAGTACCGCCCTGAGGGCGCTGATGCTTAACAGGAACTGGTAGGGTAGGAACCCGAGTGTGAAGCGCACGAGGTCAAGAGCCCTTACGCGCTTCCCGTAAGCCCTCGCGAAGTCGAAGAGTCCTACCAGGTTGACGAAGAATTGGAAGCCGATCGCGTAAAGAGGAAGTAGAGAGAGGATCGCGAGCCCCGCAGGCACCTCCAAGTAGAGCATCATCAATACCGCTGGGATCCAGAGCGCGCCCACGAAGGCCTGCACGTATGGGTAGGTCAGGGTGTAGGCAGCGAGCAGGCGCTGCCCGCGGGTGGGGAGCTTCTTCCAGCCTCCCTTGCGGAAGACCTGGAAGAAGCCCTGACACCAGCGCGTGCGCTGCTTGACGAAGCCGCCAATGCTGTCGGGCGTCTCCTCGCGGGTGGCGTGCTCGGCGTCGTAGGTGACGAAGATCTTCTCCCCCAGGGCACTCAGGCGGATGCCTACGTCGGCATCCTCGGTCAGGCACGCCTCGTCCCAGCCCTCGATGCTCTCGAGGAGATCGCGTTTTATAAAGACCGTGTTGCCGCCGAGCGGTATCATGCCCACCCTAGCGTGGTAGTGCAGGCGGCTCTTGAAATAGAAGAAGTACTCCAGCACGTTCTGTAGCGAGTACCAGCTAGACTCATGGTCCATGAGTTGAACCCCGGCCTGCACTATCGAGGCATCCTTCTCCTGCATGGTGGTATTTATGACGTCGAAGATCTCAGGGTGGATGTCGTCCTCAGCATCGAAGATCGTCACCACCTCGTTCTCCGTCTCCCCGAGCGCCACGTTGAGGCCCCGAGGCTTGTTTACGGGTCTATCCCCGGCGACGAAGCTCACCACCCGCACTCCTGGGTGCCCTATCTCCGTTGCCGCCTCTTCAGCTTCTTCTATGGTGCCCCCGTCGCTCTCCTCGCAGACCACCACCACCTCAAGAAGATCCTTGGGATAGCTCGTCTTCCATAACTGTCTGAGGGTATCGCCGATGACGCCCTCCTCGTGGCGGGCGGGCAAGATAGCGGTAAAGCTGAGTTTGGGAGGCAGATGTTCTTTCGGGCTGGCCGACTCCTCCAGACGTTCGGGCCGAGCCCAGGTGTAGAGCATCAGCCCGATTGTGAACACCGCCTGCCCCACGAGGGCTACTGAGATCAGGACGACTACCGCGTAGGTGAGGATTTCAAGCACGATCTGCCTCCGAGTTCAGAGTACGGTGGGTAAAGGGCGCAACGGACCAGGTCCAGCTGTAGTTGGCGGCGTAGTTCCACAGCGTCGCCGCCCCTATGGCGAAGACATTCGCTACCAGGTAGTGCATGTGCAGCAGGTAGATCAGTGCCGCAAGCACGGCGACGGAGATGACGAGCCCGCCCAGCGCGTAGACGTTGTAGCGTAGTCCTCGCCGTGCCCACGACCCGCCTGGCGTAGCACCGCGAAAGGTCCAGAGGTTATTCAGGGTGAAGTTGGTGAGGATGGCAACCTCCGTCGCCAGCGCCGCGGCCGCCAGATGATTCAGGCCCCAGGTCGCGGCGAGAAGGCAGAGGATCGCGTAGTTGACCAGTACCCCCGAACCCCCGACCAGGCCGAAACGCAGCATGTAAGGAACGTGGTTAATCGCCCATCGCCCGAGTGAACCGCCGTGGCCCCGAAAGAATCTGCCGGAGGATCGGATACTATTCACTTACCTACCCTTTCTCCAATCTCCGCACGGGGCGACCAGGCTCCGTATCCGCATAGGTATACGGCTGGAGGCCCACGCTTTCGCCGGAGCGGCTCCGATAGGAGGGCTTCTTGCGGTAGTGAAGCTTCCAGACCACAATAGCGGCCTCCTGGACAATGCCAAGGGACATCTTCGAGCGGCCGGCCGTACGGTCCGGGAAGACGATTGGCACTTCGACGATCCGGAACCCTGCGCGGTGGCAAAGGTAGTTCATCTCCACCTGAAAGCCGTAGCCGTTCGACTTCAGGTTGGTGAAGTCCGTAGACTCGAGCGCCTCCCGCCGGAAGCATTTGAATCCGCTGGTGCAATCGCGGATCGGCAGGCCGAGAAGGTTGCGGGCATAGAGGCTGCCACCCTTGCTGACGAGTCGCCTCACAGTCGACCAGTCCTCCACCCGCCCGCCGGGGACGTAGCGCGAGCCGATCACGACACTCGCCCCCTCCCTGGCCGCCTCCAGGAGACACGGCAGGTCCTCCGGCCGGTGGGAGAGGTCCGCGTCCATCTGGATCACGTAGTCGTAACCGTGCTCCAGCGCGTACCCGAAGCCGGTCACGTACGCGGAGCCCAACCCCATCTTTTCCGCCTGGCGCAGGACTCGCACACGGCCCGTGGCTTCGGCGAGCTCCCCGGCCACGTCTGCGGTCCCGTCCGGAGAACCGTCGTCCACCACGAGGACTTCGAGTCCGGGGACCCTACCCAGGAGGCCCGGTATCAGGCGCGGAAGGTTCTCGCGCTCGTTATACGTGGGGATTATGCAGAGGGAGCGCAACCCTTTCGTCCTCCCCTGCACCCTGCGAACGTTCGCCTGCGGAGACTGCACCGATCCCGATTGGTTCGCGGTCCTCCAGGGCGCCCCGGATCAGGGCGCCGCCCCGGATCCGCTCCCCCGGCCGCACCTCGTAACCGGACCCGACGATGCAGTCCTCCAGGTAGGCGCCGTCGCCTACGCTGGAGCCGGGGAGCAAAATGCTATCTTTGATCTTGGCCCCGTCGCTCACCCGGCAGCCACTCCCGACCGTTACGACTCCGGAGAGGCTCTCTACCCGGCCGATCACGGCGTCCGGCCCTATAAAGGCGCACCCGTGCATGCGCCCGTAAGATGACGGGTGGATCCGGGCCCTGTCCCCGACCCACAGGCTCTTGCCCCACGTCTCGCCGGGCACCTCGACCGCGACCCGCCCCGAGAGCGCGTCGCGCTGGGCCTGCTTGTAGGCCTCCAGAGTACCGATGTCCGACCAGTAGAAGGCTCCTTCGTACCCCACCATCTTCTCCCCGGCCTCGAGCAGCGCGGGGAAGACGTCCTCGGCGAAGTCGAAGAACGCGTCCTCTGGGATGTACTCGAGGACCTCCGGCTCCAGGACGTAGATGCCGGTATTGGCGAGGTTGCTCACAGCCTCCTCGGGATCAGGTTTCTCCTGAAAGCTCGCGACGTTGTTCTCGGCGTCTAGCTCCACCACGCCGTACTGCCTAGTGTCCTCGACGGGCATGAGGGCCAACGTCGCAGCGGCACCTTGCTCCTTGTGGAAGGAGACCAGTTCGCGCACGTCGATGTCGGTGAGGGCGTCGCCCATGACGACGACGAAGGTCTCATCGAAGCCCCCTGCTGAGACGGCGGAGGCCATGCGCTTAACGCCCCCGGCCGTACCCGACAGCTCCTCCTCGCGGGTGAAGCAAACCGAAGTATTTCCTACCCGAGTCTCCTCGCCATAGTGACCCAGGATGGCGTCGGCCAGATAGTGTACGTTGGTATGTATCTCCTCGATCCCCGACCGGGCCAGAAGCTCGAATATATGTTCCATGATGGGTTTGCCCACTACCGGGACCATAGGCTTGGGAACCTCGCCGGTGAGCGGGAAGAGCCTTGTGCCCTTGCCCGCCGCCAGAACCATTACTTTCATTTGCTCACACACCTCTCTGTTGATAGAGGGACATCAGATCCCCATCGGCCAGAAGCAGGTACCGTCGCCCTCCAGCCACCAACGCTCCTCTTCTCTTCAGCTTCTCTACCGAACTGCCGCAGCAGCGCTATGAGAAGGGTAAGGAGCTTAAATAAAGTCAGCGTGTGCATTAAGTAGCGGTTTCTTAATAAAGGCAAAAGGGCCCGGAAGAGCCGCTCAGGAAGATAATGGAGGCCGTCGAGTCCGGCATGGCAAAGAGCGAGGCCGTATGGGTCAACCTCATTGCAACGCGCTGTAATAACAACGTGTGCCGCAATGCATACTATTACCAATCCGTCACGCGAGTCGAACGCGAGCGAGGCAACTCTGGCAAAGATTGAAACCACTTTGATACCATTGCGAGCGCAATACAGTGCAACACAGGACAAGGTGGGGAAGAGAAAGCGGCTTAAATATGCGGGGTTTGCAAGAGCTTGCAAACCTCTGCAACGCCCTCATTATCACTCGTAATGAGCAGGCAGCGGTTCGAATCGGCTCGTTGGCTCTCTTTTTACTGCTTCTCCGCGGAGTTGGTGACGAGGCCGCGACCTCGATTCGCTAAATGATGGGGGTGGTCCTGGGTCGGTAGCCGGCCCTCGCCGGTAAGCGCTTCCGTTTCACTCTTGTCTCCTTCGTGTGAGGTGGAACTCAGTCCGCATGCTTTGTGGTTTGCTGATCCTGCTGGCCTTGCTCCTTAGAAGAAGAAGGAACCACAGAGCACAGTATTACGGAGAGGTGTGCTGGTTGCATCGTCTCATCCACTACCTCGGCAAGATCTTCGCAGGGCTTCTCCAGTCGAAAAAGGTTGCCGTCACGTTGCCGTCAATAGCCGCCAATCTCTTGGCGTTTGTCCTGCAAACAGCTAAGCTGCCGATGCCAGGACACCCTTGCTGAAAATCATGGTGTCCCCGGTTCGAATCCGGGTCCCGCCACTTCTATTTTCTAGAGATTTGCAGGTAAAACATAGCGGTAAAATGAAGCCCGGCGTAAGCATTGGGGCTCTTTGACAGTAGTTTGAGCGTCCATGTTCATCCTCTATCCAGTAGGCAATTTATATTCGCGTCGACTATGCCTTCTCACTTAAACTTCTTGTGGGCCCCTTTGCCTTGGCGAACCGGTTCCTCTCCCTAAACTCCCTCTACTCCTGCGGGGCGGGGTTATGTGCAAGATTAGCTCTTAGCCCCGGTCCTGATCCGGAAGCCCCTTACCCAGCGGACCGAGGCGTCCAGGGGTTATGGCGGGGTATGATGTTCTGAGTATAGGTGACAGGCGGGTGGAGGATGGCTGACGAGACAACTGTGCGGACCGAGATGAACTTCATCGTCGGATCCTCAGCCGGTGGCAAAAAAGGATCGACAAACTTCGACTTAGGGCACGAACTCAACCTCGTCAAGGCGGCGCTGCTCTATGCCGATCGAGTGGAGCTGGTGAGCATTGGAGCCTCTATACTCTACGGATTTGTCGCCCTGGCCGAGATCCCTCCCGAGAAGAGGCTTGCCCTGGTGCGCGAGCATGCTCCTTCCAACGTTGGGTACCGGCTCACTGAGGAGGAGCTCCAGAAAATAGACCTGGTGCTGGGCACCGCCTCGCGTCGGCAGAGGCGCGCTATCAGTAAGCGCCAGCTGGACGAGACGAGGAAGCAGCTGCAGGCGGTCGTGGACGAGGTGTGGCAGCAGATCAAGCGAGACACCGAAGAGCGCTTCAACGCGTACAATGCCAGGGGCCTTGAGGAAGCAGTAGGTTCCGGGCTTCTCGAGCTGCAAGCCTTTCAGCGCAATACAGTGGAAGGCATGCTGTCTATGGCGACCGAAGACTTCACAGTTGACGTGGCAGTCGAGGAGATCGTCGCAGAGTACGTGCAGAGGGCATCAATCGCTATAGAGGGCCCCGGATATCCGCTCTTCGACGACTTAGTTAGGCTACTTGGTGAACCAGGCCGTGTGAGACGGCCTCATAGACCCCTCCCCAGCCGCCGTACACCGGGGCCGCCACGCAGGGCTTGCCGTCGATCTGCTCGGGCGGTTACCCCTCTTTGAGGAAGCATCGGTGTCCGACGTCTTGGAGATAAGGAGCCAGCTGGAAGCGCCGCTCGGGGGATTTCGCCGAGCTGTCGCGGAATTCTCGCGAGACATTCACTCGACGGCGTGGGACCCGGGGTTTGCCGGGGAGGCCGACGTGCTGTTTCGGGAGAAAGTTGAGCCAGAGATCGAGAGGATCGGAGAAGCCGTCGCGGAGAACCGCTCCTACTCGGAGCTCGTCCGGGGTGTCGCCCGCCGGGGCGGCGTCACCCGCGCAGTCTTGGGGGCTGCGCTTGGCCAAGCCTCCGACGTCTCGGCCCTCGCCGGTGTCGTCCTCGGGCTTGGTACGGCAGGCGTCCAGGCCCTCGTCGATCAACGCGACAGAAGCCGTGCCTTAGAGACTAACCAACTCTACTTCTACTACGGCGCTCGCGAAGCACTAGGGTAGCCCGGGCAAGCGTAGACAGCAAGACCTCCTCTATTCACCCGCCAAAGGTTGCGGCCTCCTCTAGATTAGCGTCCGCAACGCCCCACAATACACCCAAGATGTAGCGGTTGGTCGAACTCACCCTGTTGCGGCTTGGTCTCGTGTTCTACGCTGGACTCGCATACGGACGTATTCGACGTGTCTACGATGGAGGCGAATCCTAGTCTTTGATTAGGCTCACCGTACCCGAAGCGGCAAACCTGCTAGGTGTGACTCGCGACGCTATCTATAAGCGCGCTCAGAGGGATCAGATACCTTGGGATAAGGACGAGGAGGGGCGTGTATACGTGTATGTAGACGCGTCCAAACCAGTCGAAGCTGAGGCTACGGACAACGCCCGCGAATCTACGGGCTCAGTCCAAGACTCCTCAAAGGACGTACTCCTTGACGTTCTCAGGGATCAGAACGAACTATTGCGCACCGAGCTTGCAGCTTGGCAAGAGGAGGCTAGGCACAAGAATGACATCATCATGACTATTGCACAGCGTATCCCCGAACTACAAACACTCCCAGAGTCACATGAAGCCGACGACGCGGCTAGGGAGCCTGCACTTAAGGGAGACATGTCCTCACAAGATCAGGAGTTCCCAGAGCAGCGCTCGTGGCTTTACCGCTTCTTCTTCGGAACGTTGGTGGGCTAAGGGGTGGCCCAAAGGGGAACGACGGAACGGATACTAATGGGGTGCGGGGCCCTAGCTATACTGAGCGTTCTGGCCGCTGTCCTGCTCTCCCTCGGAATATTCCTGGGCAGGTCCGGCGTCGAAGTTGAGGCTCCTGTTGAAGAGGCCGTTGACGAACTTGAAGAGGTCGACGAACAACCAGAGAACGTGGACATAGACACCGTGGTGGTGAGGGTGTCAGGTTCGCAAGGCACCCCTTACTCTGGGACGTATGGTACCACTAAGAGTGGGGTGCTCCCTGCTGATGGCGTTTTGGGAGCTGTGCCCGCGGAGTACAGAGTCGAGACCGGTAGCGGCGCGCTCGGAGCCGTCAGCGCCGTATTTCAGAAGACGCAACCCGTACCTGGGATAATGAAGGTAGAGATAGTGGCGGATGGCGTGGTCATGGCCGTGGCCGAGAGCTCGGAGGAGTTGGGCTCTGTGCAGGTCAACTGGGACCCCCGGAGTTAGAACCCATGGCGCTTCTAGTGGCGTAGGTTCCTGGAATTGCCGACAAGGCTAGTCTTCTCGAAAACTCAGACCTCCCTCCTTATGCCTTGTGGTTTGCTGATCCTGCTGGCCAGGCTCCTTAATAGTAGTAGTAGAAGAAGGAAACTCCGAGCGCAGCATTACGGAGACGTGTGCTGGTTGCATCGTCTCATCCACTACCTCCGCCAAATCTTCTGAGAGCTTCTCCAGATCTGTCTCGTCCCTGAGCCTGCTACCAAACGCTTCTAGGGTCTTTCTAGCATCGTACTTTCTTCTGTAGAAGCGCCTATCGATAAAGGAC
>JALZFJ010000416.1 GCA_030867425.1 Actinomycetota bacterium
CCGGAAAGTCGCACCGGCTCCCGAGCGGGCCGCTGCACGACGCGGCCTCGATGGCGCCCCTCATGCCTACGGTGATGCTGTTCGTGAAGAGCCTCAGGGGTTTGAGCCACACCAAGGACGAGGACACGCCGGAAGAGGACCTCGAGTTGTCGGTGCGCGCGCTGCACCGGCTCGCGGTGCGGACGATGGATTGGGCGACGAGTAGGTAGAGAGAAAGGGCAGGCTTTGGAGAGGGAAGAGTTCCGCGATCTGGGGGTGCGCGACGAAGCCGAGCTGGCGCGGATAAAGGCCGAGGTCAGCGCCTCTAGCCTCTACAACGAGGACCTGGCGCCGACCGGGCCAGAAGACCGGACGTGGACGACCTACAATATCGCGGCGCTCTGGATCGGGATGGCCATAGTCATCACAACCTACACCCTGGCCGCGGGGCTCATGGCCGCCGGGATGAACTGGTGGCAGGCGCTCCTTACGATCTCTTTGGGCAACGTTATCGTCCTCATCCCGATGCTGTTGAACGCCCACGCCGGGACCAGGTACGGCGTCCCCTTCCCGGTCTTCGTGCGTTCCTCGTTCGGGGTGCGCGGGGCGAACTTCGCGGCGGTAGCCAGGGCTTTGGTCGCCTGCGGCTGGTTCGGCATCCAGACCTGGATCGGGGGGTTGGCCCTCGACGCCCTCATGACCGTCGCCTGGGGCGGTTGGGCGAACGTCGCGGGGCACCAGTTCATAACCTTCTTCGTCTTCTGGGCGATACAGGTCGTGATCATCATGTTCGGCGTCGAAGGCGTCAAATGGTTTGAGTCCTTAGCCGCGCCACTCCTGATCGTCGGCGGCATCGCGCTTCTCATCTGGGGCTTTACCGCGGGCGGCGGCGTGGGGAACGTCTTCTCGACCTCGGCCGAGCTGCAGCAAGGGAACGCCCCGTTCTGGTCGCTCTTCTGGCCGAGCCTGGCGGCGAACGTGGGGTATTGGATCACGCTCTCCCTCAACATCCCGGACTTCACCCGCTACGCCAAGAGCCAGCGCTCGCAGGTAGTCGGGCAGGCTCTTGGGCTCCCCTTGACCATGACGGCCTTCAGCTTCGTCGGGATCGCCGTTACGGCGGCCACCGTCGTCGTCTTCGGAGAGGCGATCTGGGACCCGGTCGCGCTCGTTACGCGGCTCGCCAGCGATTTTCCCGCTGTCCTGATCCTCGCCATGTTCATCATCGCGATCGCCCAGATCTCGACGAACATGGCCGCGAACGTGGTCTCGCCTTCGTTCGACTTCTCTAACCTGGCGCCGAAGTTCATCACGTTTAGGATCGGCGGCATCATCACTGCTATCCTGGGCGTCGTCTCGTTCCCCTGGGTGCTCTTCGACAACGTCGGGGCGTACATCTTCACCTGGCTGGTGGGCTACGGAAGCCTCTTGGGGGCGATCGGGGCCGTCATGATCGCGGACTACTGGATAGTGCGCCGCAGGCGCCTCGATCTGGCCGACCTCTACAAGTACGGAGGTCGCTACGCCTACTCCGGCGGGTGGAACTGGAGGGCCATAGTAGCTGTCCTTGTAGGCGTGGTCCCCGTCTTGCCTGGCTTTTTCAAGGCCGCCACTACCCCGGGGTTTAGCGGCGTCTTCGAGAACCCGACCTTCGTCGAGGGTCTCTATAATTACGGCCTCTTCTTCACCTTCTTCGTCGCGGGGGCGGCGTATCTGCTGTTGAGCCTCATCCCCGGCCGCACCGTTGAGCCGAGTCGCGAACCGGAAGCTGTTTAGGAGGAGTAGTTAGTGCCCGACGCTTCTACGTTCGGATTCTTCCTCGCCGCAGCGCTGGCGATGCTGCTCGTGCCTGGCTCTTCTGTTTCGTACATCGTCGCTCGCAGCGTGGACCAGGGAAGAACAGCGAGGCTGGTTTCCATGCTCGGCGTGGAGACGGGTGCCTTGGTGCACGTTGCCTTTGCTGCGGCAGGGCTCTCTGCGATCCTAGCCTCCTCCGCGGCCGCCTTCGGCGTGGTGAAATGGCTGGGGGCAGCGTACCTGATCTGGTTGGGGATCAAGCGGCTCTTCGCCCGCGACGAAGACGACGTACCGGGCGTCGTCGAGAGGGAGCGCCTCTCGCACGTCTTCTCGCAGGGCGTGGTCGTCAACGTCCTCAACCCGAAGACCGCGCTGTTTTTCCTGGCCTTCCTGCCCCAATTCGTGGACCCGTCGGGGGGTGCGGCCTGGGCGCAGGTGATGGTGCTCGGCGCTACGTTCGTCGCCCTCGCCGTGTGCACCGACGGCCTCTACGCCCTGCTCGGCAGCACGGCGCGTGGCTGGCCGAGGCATAAAAGCGAGAGAGCGAGCTTACGGCGTGGGCAACGGTACTTCTCTGGCGGCGTCTACCTGGCTTTGGGCGCGGCGACCGCGGTCTCAGGCTCCGGGAAAGAATGAGGGAGGCAGGATGGACTTCGGTGTAACCTTCCAAACTGATCCCCCAGCCTGGCGTATCATTGAGTTAAGGCAAAGAGCCGAACGGCTCGGGTTCACGCACGCATGGACGTTCGACTCGCACATCCTGTGGCAGGAGCCCTACGTCATCTACTCGCAGATGCTCTCGGCGACAGAGAGGATCGTGGTCGGCCCCTTCGTCACCAACCCAGCCTCGCGCGACCCTTCGGTGACAGCCTCGCTGTTTGCGACCCTCAACGACATGTTCGGCAACCGCACCATCTGCGGCATAGGGCGGGGTGACTCGGCGAGGCGGGTGCTGGGCAGGAAGCCGACCACCCTCGCCCAGGTGGAGGAGGCCATCCACGTGATCAAGGAGCTCGCCGAAGGGAGGGAGATAGATGTCGCGGGCGCCAAGATCCACATCCCCTGGGTCAGGAACGGCAAGCTCGACGTGTGGATGGCAGGGTATGGGCCGAAGGCTCTCGCTCTCACCGGACGCGTCGCCGACGGTTTCATCCTGCAGCTCGCCGATCCCATTATCCTGGAGTGGACGATGCGCTACGTTCACGAGGCGGCCATCCGGGCGGGCCGTGACCCGAAGGACGTGAAGATCTGCGTCGCGGCCCCGGCCTACGTCGGTGACGACATCTCTCACCAGCGCGATCAGTGTCGGTGGTTCGGGGGGATGGTTGGCAACCACGTCGCCGACCTCGTCGTCCGCTATGGCGAAGACAGCGAGGTGCCGCACGCGCTCACCGACTACGTAAGGGCCCGGCAAGGCTACGACTACAAGCACCACGGCAAGGCCGACAACCCCTCGACAAACTTCGTCCCCGACGACGTTGTGGACCGCTTCTGCGTCCTGGGCACAGTGGAGGACCACATCGCGAAGCTCACGCGGCTCAAGGAGCTTGGGGTGGACCAGTTCAACATCTACCTCATGCACGATGCGCAAGAAGAGACCCTCGACGCTTACGGGCGGGAGATCATACCGGTTTTGGACGCGAAGGCCGATGCGACGGTCTAGTACCTGCTCGGTGCCTGTCGTTCCTCTCGGGCTGCTCGCAGAGTGGCGCGCAGGTTCCTGTCCCTCGTGTCGGTTGTGAACGGTTGATCCACTCGGAAAACCGAATGTAATAGAATATGGGGGTAGAAAATTTACATATTCGAGGAGAGTGTTCCTTTGGCCGAGAGAATCTACGATACCATCGTCGTCGGGTCCGGGCCCGCCGGGTATACGGCGGCGCTGTACGCTGCGAGGGCTAATTTGGACACCCTGGTCTTCCAGGGGTTCGAGGCGGGCGGGCAGCTCATGCTCACCTCCGACGTCGAGAACTACCCCGGGTACAGGGACGGCGTGATGGGGCCGGACATGATGGACGATTTCGAGGCGCAAGCCGCCCGGTTCGGGGCCGAGATGCGCCTGGACAACGTGGAGCGCGTGGACTTCTCTGAGCGCCCGTTCAAGCTTTGGGCTGAGGGCGAGGAGGAGCCCGTCCTCGCCAACTCGGTCATCATCGCCACCGGGGCGAAGGCTAAGTGGCTCGGGCTCGAAGGGGAGCAGCGCTTGATGGGCCGTGGGGTCAGCGGCTGCGCAACTTGCGACGGGTTCTTCTTCAAGGACAAGAGGGTCGCGGTCGTCGGCGGCGGCGACACGGCTATGGAGGAGGCGCTCACCCTCTCTAAGTACGCCGGCGAGGTGGTCTTGATCCACCGCCGCGACGAGTTCAGGGCGTCCAAGATCATGCTGCAGAGGGCACAGAAGAACCCCAAGATCACCTTCGTCACCGACACGATCGTTGAGGACATACTGGGCGAGACCTCGGTCGAGGGCCTCAGGATCCGCAACACGAAGACGGGCGAGGAGCAGACCCTCGCTGTGAACGGCTTCTTCGCGGCCATCGGCCACGAGCCGGCAACCTCGCTCTTCAAGGGCTTCGTGGAGATGGACGAGGAGGGCTACATAACCCAGCGCGAGCATACGATGACTAACGTCGCCGGCGTCTTCGCCGCCGGCGACGTCTCCGACAAGCGCTACCGGCAGGCCGTCACCGCCGCCGGCGATGGCTGCCGGGCGGCCATCGACGCCGAGCGCTGGCTGGAGGAGCAGGGCGAGGCGGAGCACGCCGAAGACCCCGCCATCTGGACCGAGGAGCGGGAGGCTGGCGCACCCACCGCGTAAAACCTTCCCATGACACGAGCCGGGGCGGCATGAGGGTTCTCGAGACCGCCCCGGCTCGTTGTCTATATTGTCACGTCAGGTGAAAGCTGCGTGAACACCAAGAACAACCTGCTGGTCGAAGACGACGAGGACCAGGTAAGGCTCGCCCTGCGTGTCCTCCGCAAGTACGGCATGGTGGAGGAGGTAGACGAGGTGGTGGTTGCCCGCGACGGCTCGAAGGCGCTCGACCACCTGTTCGGCGAGGGCGAACGCGACGGGCGAGACACGGAGGACATGCCGGAGTTCGCCTTGCTGGACGTTCAGCTGCCCAGGAGAGAACTCGCGCGGAGGACAGGAGTAATGTATGATACAATCAAGAGAAATGCGGCTACTCGTTCGTTTCGCGATGGTTCCGATAGAAGAGGCCTTGCTATATTTGGTGTGGGGCAGACCAGGGCGTACAACGGGTGATTCGAAGCCCGCACGAATCGGGTGCTGCCGATGAGTTGGCTTGGGGTGGCTTTGGTCCTCTTGGCGTTCTTGTTCTTGGCAGTAGATCTCATAGTTGCCGGCCACGGGCTGCCTACCGTCGGGGGAGCGGCGATGCTTACCCTGGGGATACTAGTGCTTTTCAACGCGACGCCCATTTATTTACAGTCATCGCTGGTAATCCTCGCGGCGGTTGCGGTTCTCACGGCGGTGCTCTTCGTGGTGGTTTCTAGGGAAATGCTTGTGGCGAGAGGGAGGCCGGTAACGACCGGGGCGGAAGGGATGATCGGGGAGGTAGGAGTCGTCAAGGAACCTATCGGGACCGGCTCTCCAGGTTGGGTGTTCGTGCACGGCGAGCTGTGGCAGGCCACCATTGCGGTCGCGCCAGAGGATGCCCACAAGCGAGACTGCGGGCAGTCGGTGGGAATAGGGCGTAAGGTACAGGTGGTGGACGTCCGGGACGGCAGAGTCGTGGTACTGCCCGTCGAGACGGCCGTGTCTGGTCAGTTGCCCGAGTCTAATGGGTGAGGAGGACCTAATGCAGATGGGTTTGGGATTGGCGCAGGCGGCCGGGTTCGGGGCGTTAGTGGTCCTGATCGCGGCCTTGTTGTTCGTGGTGTTCGTCCTGGCGAGCGCGGTGCGCATAGTCCAAGAGTACGAGCGGGGGGTCGTCTTCAGGCTCGGCAGGGTACGGGAGGGCGCCAAGGGACCTGGCCTGATCCTCCTCGTCCCCATAGTGGACAGGATGATAAAGATGGACCTCCGTACGGTGAGCATGGGCGTCCCTCCGCAGGAGGTCATCACGCGCGACAATGTGCCGGCCCGAGTCGACGCTGTGTTGTACTTCAGGGTGATGGACCCGAACAGGTCGGTCATTGAGGTCGAGAACCACATCCTGGCGACCAGCCAGATCTCCCAGACAACCCTAAGGAGCGTCCTCGGACAGAAGGACCTCGACGACCTCCTCACCAACCGGGAGGCCATAAACGAGGAGCTCCAATCCATAATAGACGAGCA
>JALZFJ010000418.1 GCA_030867425.1 Actinomycetota bacterium
AGAGAGACTCAAGGAGAGGCCCAGGTACCCTTTACGGAGTTGTTGCGCACGCAGCCGAAGGAGCTGCTTTTGGGCATGGGTACACGCTGGATCGAAGGCCTGGTGTTCAATGCCTACGGGGTCTTCATAATCTCGTACGTTACCGGCCAGCTCGAGCTGACGAGAACTACGGCCTTGATAGGGGTCACGATCGCTGCTGCCTTCGGGGTGGTGCTCGTTCCGGTTTACGGAGCGCTCTCCGATCGCTTCGGCCGTCGGGCGGTGTATGGGGCGGGTGCGGCACTTTTCGGCCTGTTCGCCTTTCCCTCCTTCTTGCTGATCGACACCCGGCAGCCGGTTCTAATCTGGCTGAGCATTGGGGCGACGCTCGGCCTTATCTATCCTGCGATATACGCTCCCTTGGCGGCCTTCTGGTCCGAGCTCTTCAGCACCCGCGTCCGTTATACGGGGGTGGGGTCCGTCTACCAGTTCTCGGGGATATTCGCGAGTGGGCTTACGCCGTCCATCGCCACCCTGCTGCTCGGGTACGCGGGAGGGACCCCGTGGTTGTTCGTCGGCTACATGGTCTTGGTCACTCTCATTAGCCTGACAGCAGTCTACTTCTCCCCGGAGACGTACCGCAGGGATATAGTCCAGACGACGTCCGCGGTACGACAACCCGAGACAGCCTCAGAGAGGTAAAGCCAGGAATATTATGGCCTACTCTGCGGATCCGGACAAACACCGGCGGGCCGCCGAGTTCCTCGCCAGTGAGCCGATCCCCGACGCGGACGAAAGCACCCTGTCGAACGTTCTGATCCAGCCGCTCTCACAGCAGCGGCAGCTAAGCATCGCCCCGAGAGAGGTGAGCCCGGACTAACTCGCCAATATCTTCCGCGAGTCGTTAGAGAATTGGTAGGAGGCAGCACAGCGCCGGTGACACCGGCGCTGTGCTGTTCAGGTGGTTTCGCTGACCGCGCGGGCCAGGATCGAGAGGCCCTCCTCCAGCTCGTCGTCAGTTATCGAGAGCGGCATGAGCGTCCGTATCACGTTCGCGTACCGCCCGGCCGTCAAGAGCATCAGACCATTTTGCAGGGCGATCTCCACCACTTTTGCCGTGCTCTCACCGTCGGGGATGCGGCTCTCAGGGTCCTTTACCAACTCCATGGCGGCCATCGGCCCCCGGCCCCGCACGTCGCCTATTACGTCAGGGTGTTTCTCCTGTATCTCGCGCATCGCGCCTTTTACACGCTCCCCGATCTCGCCGGCCCGCGATAGGAGATCGTCTTCCTCGAAGACTTCAAGGACGGCCAGGGCCGCGGCGCAGGCCACCGGGTTACCGCCTAAGGTGGTGCCCAAGCCGCCCGGCTGAACCGAGTCCATCACCTCCGCTCGCCCGGTTACTCCCGAGAGCGGCAGCCCGCCCGCCAGGCTCTTGGACGTCGTCAAGAGGTCAGGCGCCACCCCGGAGTGCTCGATGGCGAACATGTTGCCCGTCCGTCCGAAGCCGGTCTGGATCTCGTCCACTATCAGCAATACGCCGTGCTCGTCGCAAAGCTCCCGCAGGCGCCGCAGGTAAAAGTCCGGGAACGGGATGAACCCGCCCTCTCCCGAGACAGGCTCCAGGACCACGGCCGCCAGGTTCTCTGGGTCCACCTGGCCCGCCAGCACCCGCTCGATGAAACCGAAGCAGTCGCCCCTGCAACCATCCGAGCAGTCCTTGCCCGCAGGGCAGCGGTAGGGGTAGGGCGCGGGCACCCGGTAGACCTCCGGGGCGTACGGCCCGAAGCCCTTTTTGTAAGGGATGGCCACGCTGGTCAGCGTCATCGTGAGGAGGGTGCGCCCGTGCAAACCGTTCTCGAAGGCCAGCACCGCTTGACGGCCCGTATGCGCGCGTGCGATCTTGACCGCGTTCTCGACCGCCTCCGCGCCAGAGTTGGCAAGGAAGGTTCTTTTTTCGAACTCACCGGGGACCAGCGCGTTTAGCTTCTCGGCCAGCTCGACGTAGGGCTCATAGGGTGCTGTCTGGAAGGCGGTGTGCGTAAGGTCTCCAGCTTGTTCCTTTACCGCCTCGACCACGCGGGGGTCGGTGTGCCCGACGTTCATGGCCCCGATGCTTCCGGCGAAGTCTATGAAAGTGTTGCCATCCACGTCCGTAAGGAGCGCGCCACGAGCCTCCTTGATGAAAACAGGCATAGCATTCACCGCACCCCGGGGCACTGCACGTCTCCTGCGCTCCATCAAGGCCTTGCTCTCCGGGCCCGGTATCTCAGTCTTGATCCTCGTCGAGTCCAGCACGTTCAGGGTCCCTTCTCCCTAGGATATCTACCTTTTTCTGATTAGCGCACCTGGTAGGCGAAGACCCTCACCTTTAGCTCGGGATCTTCGTAGCGCAACTGCGAGAAGGGCTCGCTCATCTCCAAAAGCTGCCACCTCCCCTCCCTTTCAAGGGCTTCTTGCTTCTCTTTGAAGCCCCCCTCCTCGTACACGTCGGTGCGCACGCTGAAGATCATGTGCCCTCCGGGCCTGGTGACCCTGATCAACTCATCAAAGGA
>JALZFJ010000019.1 GCA_030867425.1 Actinomycetota bacterium
CCGGCGAGGCTACAGGCCCGACCAGCAGAGGGTCCTCGGTTTGTTCCATCCACGACCACAGCCGTGCGTCGAGTTCTGTCCCGACCTCCACGAACTCGGGCTCGCCTGATAGGTTGTTCTGTTCGAGCGGATCGGTGCGCAGGTCGTATAGTTCGACCCCTTTGGACCGGTCCGTCGAGTACAACTCCGCATGCGAGCGGTAAATGAGCCCTTCCTGGATGTCGCCGGGTACCTCTATCAGAAAGCCTGCCTCGAAGTTGCGAACGTACTTGTAGTGCTCGGTTCGAATACAACGCATCGGGTCGTAGTAGCTGTGAAAGGTCTTCTCGGCGTAGACAGCATCGCGGGCATCGTAAGGTTCCCCGCGCAGCAGGGGCAAAAAGGAGTGACCTTGGATGGTGCCTGACACCTGCACCCCGGCGGCTTCGAGCAGCGTCGGAAGCACGTCGACGTTGCTTGCCAGCTCAGACACAGTTCGGCCTTCTCCTATACCCCCAGCCGGCCAGCGTGCGATCAGCGCGACCTCTATCCCAGGGTCGTACAGAGTGCACTTGGCCCGTGGCATGGCAATGCCGTGGTCAGCCGTAAAGACGACGAACGTCTTCTCCGAGAGGCCGGAGTCGTCTAACGCCTCGAAAATGAGGTCTACGGCCCCGTCGACTTCACGGATAGCCCCCTGCAGCGCGGCCATCTCCTCTCGCGCAGCCGCGTCCTTCGGTAAGTACGGTGGCACGAACACACCGCCCGACATGCCATGCTCTACGCCACCATGGTCGTAAGGGCGGTGGGGCTCGAAGAAGTTGACCTCCGCGTACAGAGGCTCCTCGGGGAGGGGGCCGCGAAGGAAGTTTGCTACCTCTGCTGCCACGTCACGGCCCAGACCCTGGTTGTGGACACAATCGAAGCCGAGGCGTTCGACGTGCTGCGTGACATGCTGCAAGCCGAAGAGGTGGGTCTCGTAGCCATGTTTGGCGAGAAAAGAGGCGGCGTGCAGCTCGTCGGGGTTAAGCTCCCAGCCGAAGGGGCCATGCGAGAGGCCCATGACGCCGTTCGAGTGAGGGTAGCGCCCCGTGGCCAAGGCGGCCCGGCTGGGGCTACACTGCGGCGCTACGCAGAAGGAGTGCTCGAACCTAACCCCGGCGGAAGCGAGTGCGTCCAAGGTGGGGGTGCTCACCGTATCTACGCCATAACAGCCCAGGTGGCGACCCAGGTCATGGCAGGTGATCAGAACGATGTGTGGCGGTGCCAACGAGTCCAAAACGCTCCTTTCAGGATACCTCACCGACTGCGGTGGACCTCTTCTGTGTACTTTTCAAAGAGCTGCTTCTCACCTAGGCGTCCATTTCTTAGGAGTACCTACTCTCTCTAACAAGGCGCAAGCTCTTGGGGATAGGTAGGCTGCTCGGCAGGACTCGAACCTGTACTTTCTCTGTTCGTAGTCACAGCGAATTGCATCGTCTTTGACCTACTCCATCAGCGGTGCACGATCCTCGCTCGGAAGAGACCTCCTAGGCAAGCATTATTGCGCCCATGGTCGCCGTGGTTCAACTTCACCGCAAACCGCTGCAGAAGGAATTAGAGGCGAACCGACGTCAGGGCCTACCTACTCGTGGTTCACATGGTTATAGGTGTTTCTACCCGGACTTGCCGGTGATAGTCACGAGCTGCTCGGCCAGCGTTCTCCAACTCAGGTGTTCGACGCTGTTGTGCCGCACGGTGCTTGAGCACCTCCGCCGCTCGTCCTCCGGCAGCTTCAGGTAATCCGTTAAGGCGAGGGCGAGATTCTCCTCGAACCCGTCCACGTTGACATAGAGGTCGAATGGCAACCCCCTTCCAACGATCTCTCCAGCCTCCCGCAGACCCGAGTGGTCGGCGACGAACGGGACGACTCCGCTCGCCGCGAACTCCGCGGCCACCAGCCCGAAGGTCTCCGGGAAGATTGAGGGCACAACCCCAAGATCGGCCCTCGGCAGGAGCTTTCTTAGTTCTTCGTGACGGAGCGGGCCGACAAACTCTACGTAATCCTCCATCCCAGCCGCGGCACCTAGTAGCTCTTGGGATACCCCGAAGTGCTCAAGTGGCCCCGCAGGTCCTCCTTCGAGCAGCCTGCCTAGTTCAGCTAGCCGTTGGACTGTCTTCTCATCACCCGTGCTCAAGGCACGGGTGAGGGCCTCGAGACCTTCGCGAAAGGTGCCGAAGCCGATCAGGAGGAGACGTGCCCCCGTCTCCAGGCGTACCCGGGCGAAGACCGAGAGGAGGCTGTGGACACCCTTGGAGTGAATGAGCTTGCCTACGTACACCACCAGCGGAGAGTCGCCGACGACTAAACCCTTGAGTCGTTCACCGGCATCCCGGTCGTGCGAGCGGGCGTTGTAGGAGTCAGCTACCTCGTGGAGCGCTGCTAACAGTTCGTCGGCGTTTGTAGAAACCGCGAGGGCTTCCTTCAGGGCTGCTCGTTGCTTGGGGCCGCGTCCGGGGCCGCCCTCTAGACGATTCACGACGCGGAGGTCTAGCGCTTCTGGCCGGAAGAGGTGAGTGTCCACGCCCCCCGGGAGTGCCGAAGTCTTCTCCGCTAGGTCCGGAAAGTCTTCGGTAATGGTGCCCGCGCTGTGGAAGGAGAGAGCCAGGATCCTCCTCGCTCCCTCTAGTCCTTCGCGGGTAGCCTGCATATACTTCTCGCTCTTGCGGGCCACGTATTGCAGGGCGCTGCCGTGGACTATGCTCGTGTAGGGAACATCTGAGCCTTTCAAGGCGCGGCGCGCGATCAGGGGTCCTGGCACTGCATGGTTGGTAACGGCCGCCTCAGCGCCAGACACCTTAAGCACCGTGCGTACCGCGCTTGTATTCTTCCCAACATAGTTTTCGAACTCTTCGCTGGTCAGGTCTAGGAAAGACTTCACCCTCCACCCTGGATAGTCATCATAGACGTAGACAGGCAGCAGGTCACCAATCTTCGGCAGATAGACGAAGCAGCGCCCTGGATAGGGCGTCTCTTGCTTGCCTTGCCTCTCGATACGATCCTCGTCGACCACTGCGTACTCGTCGACAAAGTCGTACGAGAGCGGTTCGGCTTGCTGGCAGATGAGGTGAACTTCGTGGCCCTCGCGCACCAAAGCGCGGCAGTGGTTCTGGACGTAGATGTTGCTCCCAGTGTCCGAGAGCATGTACCCGTGGGTCATAATTAGCTTCACGACAGCATCCTCAATCCGCAAGCGCGACCGAACTCAACCTACCATTCTTGCATAGTGGAACGCGCCGCGAAGACTTACTTCCAACCTGCAACAGTGGGAGACGACGTCACCGAACCGTGAGGGATCAAGGCGACCGCCCCGATCTCCAATCTGGGATAAGCTTTGGGTTGGGGAAAGCCCGGTTTGGTACGTTTTGCGCGGAGCCGCCAGACTCTCGGACAAGTATGGTAAACGGATGGCCGTTACCTCCTGCAGCAACTCAAGCATGGCCATGGCCTATTGTGTGGCGGTAAGGGGCAAGCGACCGATCTCCTGTGCTACGGGTAGCAGCATTGCCGTGAATGCGAACAAGTCGCCGAAGAGCAGTGTGCCAGCGGGTTCGGGTCTGCTCGGCACCGGAAGTGCCTCCCTGGACGCAAAGCCTGTCGACAAGAGTGGTGTTGCGAGGGCTCTGTAGAAAACAAACAGGCTGTTGGTCACGCTGTGTGCCTTTTTTCGGTATACATAACCCTTATGTGCGCGATGAGCTCCCATAGTCCTTCGCAAGCCCTTAAGGGTTGGGACGCCGTGCCCATCGCCGCACCGCTCACAGAAGCGGTCGAAGCGGCGAGCATAAAGCGCGCCTGGAGCCCCGTACGCGTTCCAGGACATTGGCAACTCGAAGATAATTTTGTCGCGTACGAGGGGCTTGTGTTGTACCGGTGCAGGTTCGCGTGGCAACCCTCTACCCAGCAGAAGAGGATGGTGTCTTTGCGGTTCGGAGGCGTCTATTACTCGGCGCGTGTTTGGCTGAACGAGACTTATCTGGGAGAGCACGAAGGGTATTTCTCTCCCTTCGAATTCGACGTCACCGACGTCCTCGTAGCCGACCAGAATGAGCTCCTAGTGGAAGTGCACAGTCCCGAGGAGCACGAGGAGAACGAGCGGGAGACCATTGGGGGGGTGTGGGCCGGATGGGACGGGTTAGGGCCTCGTATAAACCCGGGTGGCATCTTCAGGGAAGTAGAACTCATCTCCAGCGGCGAGGTCCGTATCCGATCTCTAGGAGCCATCGCGGATGCTTCGGGATACGGGCAGACACACATCGAGGTTTACGCTCGCCAGCGAGCGCTGACAAAGCTGACAGGGCGAGTACGACCGTTGGGTTTTGAGGCTCCGGGCGCCGAGTTTGAGCGCGAGGTGCGAGTCGGCGAGGGAACTAATCGGTTCGCTATCGATTTCTACCTACCGCAGGTTCGTCCCTGGTGGACCTGGGACCGGGGAGAGCAGCCACTGTACGAGATGACTATCAGCTGCGACGGGAACGAAGATACCGTGCGGTTCGGTGCGCGTACCGTGGAGTTGCGTAACTGGCAGGTGTACCTCAACGGAGAACGCGTCTTCCTGCGGGGGATCAACTACCTGCCCACCGATGTGTACCCTGCCAGGGCCTTCAAGGAACGCCTGCATGCGGACGCCTCCCTGGTTCACGACGCCGGCATGAACGCCGTCAGAGTCCACGTCCACGTGGCGGAGAAGGGTTTCTACGAGGCATGCGACGAGCTTGGACTTCTTGTCCTCCAAGACTTCCCCTTGCAATGGACCCACCAGCGAAGCATCCTGGAACCTGCCGTCGCGCAGGCTGCGGAGATGGCCAGGGATCTGCGCAGCTACCCTTCCGTGGGGGTATACCTGGTCCACGACGAACCCTTCTACGTGGTGCCTCCCGAGAAGTGGAGCTTACCGAGCCTTGTGCGTACCGCTGTCGAGGTGCTCTCGCCACGCTGGGCGCTGTGGCAACGGCGGGTCTTGGACCCTGCGGTAGTGCGCTCCATCAGAGAGGAAGACCTATCGAGACCCGTGATAGACGCAGCGGGCCATCCCCTAACGACGAACCACCTTTACTTCGGCTGGTACTACGGGAGGTTCAGGGATCTCGAGCGGATCGTGAGAATCATTCCGGGTCTCTCGCGGCTGCCGACGGGGTACGGGGCCCAGGCGCTCCCTGACTTGGAGTCGCTAGAAGAGATCTGGCCTTCGGAGAAGGATCCGGACTGGGAGGTTCTCTCCCTCAACTACCGCCTGCAGGCGCAGCGCATGTTGCGCTACGTGCCGTGGGAAGGGGATCGGGCTGGTTTCGTCAGAAAGACCCAGGAGTACCAGGCCGAAGTGCTCAAACACGCTACGGAGCTGTTCCGCCGACGCAAGTACCGCCCGACGGGAGGAACTTTTGCTTTCATGCTCAACGACCCGGCGCCGGCTGTCTCGTGGTCTGTCTTGGACTGGAGGCGTCGGCCGAAGAGGGCTTACGAGGCCCTAAAGACCGCCATGAGCCCCGTCTTGATTTGCGCAGAATATCCTCAAGAGAGCTACGAACCGGACACTGACCTCTCCCTGTCCTTGTTCGTTGTAAACGACCGTTCGCGCGGGCTGCACGAGGTGAGCTGGAGCTGGGAGGTGCTTATTGGAGGATCCACCATTGCTTGTGACGATGGAGTGACGGAGATACCGGCGGATTCGGTGGTGGAGATCGGGGAAGCCAAAGCTACGCTTTCGGCGTCGGGCTCTGCCGTGCTCCGGTTGCATCTTTCCGGCCGAGAACTGACCGCCTACAACCAGTACGAGTTCCGTGTCAGAGCGGTTGCAGATCCCCAGCGTCGAGGTAACAGAGATCCTCTGTACACCGGCTAAATTCACGCTTGGAGCGTCGCTCTAACCACTTTTCGAAGCGTTTCCTAGGAAGCTCGGTGAATAGGGTAATGGTAGTCACCTGACCATCAGCGCCTTCAGAACCACAAGCGTGGGTCCGTGGATGCCTCACTACAACCCGCCCAGTATCAGTTCGGCGGCGCATCTGGCAGAGTGTGGGCGATGGGCTGCCCGGGCCGATTCGACCATCCGGCGACGGTGGTCCTGGCTGGTAAGGATCTTCAGTGTCTCGCCCAAGATTTCGTTGGTTTTCCTCACAACGACACCCGCGCCGTAGCGCGCCATGGCCGCGGCGTTGTCTTCCTCTTGGCCGGGGATCGGATGATAGAGGACCTGGGGCAGTCCCGACGTCAGCGCCTCTGTGCAACTCATGCCGCCCGGTTTCGTGACAAGTACCGTAGCTCCCGCCATAAGATCACGCATACGGTCCGTGAAAGGGAGGAAAGTCGCCGAACACCCTTCCTTTGCTGCCTTCCGCTCCAAGCGTTCCCGAGACCGCTCGTTCGAGCCACAGAGCACGACGAGGTGCATGGCGGGGCTGGCCTGGAAGAGTAGGGAAACAGCCCTCTCGAGGTCTCCGCTGCCGAGCCCGCCGCCCATCACGAGCACGAGGGGGAGGTCGTCATCCTCGAGCTTCAGCAGGTCCCGACGTACGCCACCCGGGTCGGTGGGTTCCTCGAATGCTGGGTCTATGGGGATGCCGGTAGGGTGTATCTTCTCCTCTGGCACCCCGAGATTCGCCACGACCTCCGCCGCCGCCTCATCGGCGACGACGTAAAGGTCCAGGTTCGGAGGCACCCCAATCGCGTGTGGCACGTAATCGCTCAGGACTACGGCGGCGAACGCCCGGGGATTCTGTTTCTTGTAGCTGCCAAGAACACCGGCGCCGTAGAAGTGCGGGGCCACCAGGGCCTGTGCCCCGGTGCGCGACACCAGGTACTCCAGGGTCTTGAGGCCGGCCCTCTCTACGTAATGCTGGTATGAGCCCGGCTGGGTGCTGCTCCCCGAGGAGCGGTAGATCCTGCCGTACGCTGTCGGCCACAGCTTCAGAGATTCCAGGTACACGGTGCGCAGGAGGCGCTCGATGCTGGGCGAGACTTCGTGGGGGAAGTCTACTATCGAACAAGTACTCTCGGAGTCTAAGAGCGCTACGCCGCGAACTATGGCCGCGCTGGCGCGCATGTGACCGCTGCCTATGGCGCTTGAGAGGATCAAGATGTCGGCGGTATATTCCTCCCCGACCACGAGAGCATTATAGTGGTGGTTACAGAGCCGGTACAATTGAAGTTCATGTAGAATGACGTCCGGGTCTACACGCAAGCCGAGCAGCTGCGCGTGGAGCTATGGGAGCAACCCAAGCTCACCAAGCAGAGCTTGACCGCATCGAGCGCCTCCTCTCAACGGGGTGCTCGCCAACCCAGCCATCTCTGAACGCGAAACTTCGATTGCTGGCGTCCGCTAGCGTGTAGTGCTCGTCTATTATGGGTCGACACTAGAACGTCTAGAACACGCTGAGGCGATAGCTCCGTCCTCCTGTATCCTAGAAACGGCGACCTAGCTTTGCACCATAATTCGCCCTAAGCGGGTAATTGTGGTTCGAACGGAGATTCTGAACCACAATTAAGTTTGAGCAAAAGTCGGCTCGATGCGCACCGCCTAGCCGAAAAGCCCATTCTAGTGATGCGCCGAGCCTCACCGTGTGCCACTATTCGCTCGCATATCAGCTTGAGACTATATACCTCGGAAGGTGCTTCGAAGATTAAGGAGGTTTTAGTGACGAAGAGCATCAATCCGCATCAGCCCTCCGACGTTGTCGGAGAGTTCGAGGAAGCTGGCCAAGGGGGTGTGGAGGAGGCCGTTGCGCGCGCCCGCGAAGCGTTCTTCGAGTGGAGCGAGCAGTCAGCTGTCTACCGAGGCCACACGTTAGCTCAAATAGCTGACGAGACGGAAGAGAGAGCCGAAGAGCTGGCCCAGCTTACCGTTCGGGAGGTCGGAAAACCCCTCGGCGAGACCCGCGCCGAACTCTCGAGGGCCGTGGCGACCTTCCGTTACTATGCTCAACTGGTCTTGGCCCCAGACGGGGAGACCTACCCGGCCACCCAGTCGACAGACTGGCTTATCGCTCGCAGGTATCCTGCGGGCGTGTGCGGCCTGCTCACGCCCTGGAATTTTCCCGTGGCCATCCCTGTGTGGAAGGCGGCCCCGGCCTTGGGCTACGGTAACACTGTTGTTCTCAAACCTGCTCCGGAATCCACCGTCACCGCACAGATGTTGACCGAAATCGTGACCAAGTACCTGCCCGAAGGAGTGTTCCAACTTGTTACCGGGGATGCGGAGACTGGGGAGCCGCTCGTTAATCATCCCGACGTGGCCGCCGTCTCTTTCACAGGCTCAACGGAGGTGGGCCGGACAGTAGCCCAGCAGGTAGTGGGCCGGGGCGCAAAGGTGCAGTGCGAGATGGGTGGGCAAAACCCCTCAGTAGTATTGGCTGGCGCGGATCTCGACGGCGCCGCACAGACGATCGCCTACGCGGCGATGGGCTACGCCGGGCAGAAGTGTACGGCAACGAGCCGGGTAATCGTGGAAGACGCCGTCTACGAGGACATGCGTGACAGGTTAGTCGCCACCGTGGAAAGCCTTGAGGTCGTCGATCCGGAGAATGAGAGCTGCCAGGTAGGGCCCTTAATCGATAAGGCTTCGCGTGAGTCGGCACTCGATGCCTTGGAGCGAGCCGGCGGGAATATGCTTACGGGTGGTAAGAAGCTCGACAGTGATGGTTTCTACCTGGAGCCGACCTTGGTAGAGGTCGAGAACCCAGGAAACCCTCTCGCTCAAGAGGAGGTCTTCGCGCCGGTCACTGCACTCTTGAGGGTTGGCTCGGACGAGGAGGCCGTCCGGCTCGCCAACGACGTCCGCCAAGGACTGGTCGCCGCCATCTT
>JALZFJ010000038.1 GCA_030867425.1 Actinomycetota bacterium
CTCCAGGTGCGTTTCTCGATGCCCTGTCGAGAGACAAAGCGGATGGAGAGTCGTGAAACGCCCGGCGAAAAAGCCGCCCGCGCCATTTAGAATAGCGTTGGCTTAGAGGGAGGATCGAAATCGTAAGGATCGCGCACATCTCGGATACACACCTAGGGTACACCCGGTACGCGAAGCTCTGCCCGCAGACCAACCGCAACCAGCGGGAGGTAGACGTGCAGGAGGCGTACGGGAGGGCGGTTGACGCCATCCTGGAGCGCAACGTGGATCTCGTTATCCACTCGGGCGATGTCTTCGACTCGGTGCGCCCGGCGACGCACGTGATCATCGGCTTCCTGAAGCAGACGGCCCGCATTACGGCGCGCGCCGGCATCCCCTACCTCGTCGCCGCCGGAAACCACGAGACGCCACGCCTCAGGACGACGACGGCGGCCCTGGAGTACACCAACCTGGTCAACGCTATCTCCGCCCACGGCTTCGACCTGGACTACGAGCTGGTCGAGGTCGGCGACGTGGGCGTGGGCGTCACGCTGGTCCCGCACGGGGCGGTCTTCGGAACCGGAGCGGTTACGCCGGACCGGGGCGCGGACATGAATATCTTAGTCACGCACGGTCTGGTGCCGGGGCTGGAGGCTAGGCAGCACGAGATGGGTGAGGCGAACCTGCAACCAAACATGATCGAGGGCGGCTTCGACTACGTGGCCCTCGGCCACTACCACGAGTTCCACGAGCACAAGCCGAACGCCTTCTACGCCGGAGCCACGGAACGCTTCAGCTTCGGGGAGGTGAACTCGAAGCCGGGGTTCGCCATCGTCGAGTTCGACGACGACGGGCTCAGGAGCGTTGAGCACGTCGAGATAGAGACGCGCCCGATGCTGGATCTCGAGAAGATCTCGGCCCGCGACATGGACTCCTCGGAGCTTACCGAGGCCGTCCGGGAGCGAACGGAGGGCGTGGACCTCGACGGTGCGATCGTGCGCCTGCGGGCCTACGACGTGCGGCGCGGGGTAGCCAGCGGCGTGGACCGCGCCCTCCTGCGCGACCTGCAGCGCCGCTGCCTGAACTTCAGCCTGGAGGTCCACGCCGAGGAGCTGCCGGAGGAGCGGGAGAGCGGCCCGGTCTCGGCGGTCTTCGGGCCTCTGGAGGACGAGTTTGCAGAGTTCGTGAAGGCGCGGCGGGAGCGCGGCGAACTGGAGGAGAAGTTCGCCGCGGAGTTCCTGGAGAAAGGGCGAGGCTATCTCGCGCGGTCGGCCAGCGAGGAAGGTGCTGCGTGAACCTGGAGCGGCTCTACATAGAGAACTACAAGCAGCTTCGGGAGCCGGTGGAACTGCTGCCGCCGGAGGGAGCCGTCGGGGTCGTCGGAAGGAACGGCTCGGGGAAGTCCACGTTGTTCGAGAGCATTTTGTGGGCGTTTTTCGGGTCGAGGGGCGGCGGGCCACGGTTCCAGAACGAGTTGATCCCCTGGAGCAGCGGCTCGGCGAAAGACCCGACTATGGTGGAGGTTACGCTCGCCCTGGGAGGAGATTCCTACACGGTACGGCGTGTGCTCAAGAGCAACAACACGACGGCGGAGGCGCGGGACTCCTCGGGAAGAGCCATCGTCACCGGCACGACCGACGTGACGCGGTGGGTTGAGGAGCACCTGCTGCGGATGGATCGGACGGCGTTCGAGGCGACGTTCTACGCGAAGCAGAAGGAGCTCAAGTTCTTTGCCCAGGACGACGGCATCGGCCGGGTGCGCAAGATCTCGAAGATGCTCGGCGTCAGCCGCGTCGAGGATGCCCAGAAGCTCCTGCGCGACGACCGAAACGACCTGCGCGCCGAGGCTCGACTCATCGAATCCCGCCTTGCCGAGGCGGATGAAGACTCCTTGAAGCAGCAGCTCGAAGAGTTTCAGGCCGAGCTCATGCGCCTGGAGGAGGAGTTGGAGCGCATCTCCAGCGAGTACGAGACCGCGCAGGCGGAGCTGGAAGCCGCCCGCAAGGCCCGCACCGCTTTGGACGCTGCCCACCGCAAGCACACGAAGCTCGTGAACGCCTTGCAGGAGGCTAAGGCCGAGCGTCGCCGCGCAGGGGACCGGATCGAGGATTCCGAGCGGGACCTTGCCGAGATCTCCGCTGCCGAGGAAGAGCTGATGAAACTCAAGCCCCAGGTAGCCCTGCTGCCAGAGCTCGAGGCGGAGCTGAAGCGCCTGGAGGAGGACCGGCGACGCGTCGAGCAGCGCGACCGAGACCGCAAGGAGTTGCGCGCCGCCCAGAAGCGCGTGGCGGACATCGAGACCGAGATATTCGACGCCCTGGAGGAGCTCAACGGAGCGGGTAGCCCGCTACCGGGCTGGGACGGCCTCTTCGACCTGGACGGCGCGGAACTTCTCCCAGAGACTGTAGCGGTGCTTGAGAAGGCGGAGGAGGAGTTGGAACAGGCAGAGGAGCATTTGCGCGAGCTCAGAGAGATCGAAGTTGCGCACGCCGAGCACCGCCGCGGCGAGCACGAGGTGCGGGAGGCCCGCGAGCAGTGCTCAGAGGCCAGACGGGAGTGCGAGCGTCTCTCGGAGGAGCTGGAGATCCTCTCGGCCGGCGAGGACCTGGAGGCGCGGGAGCGCGAACTGCGCGAAGAGGAGGAGAAGCTGCGGGAGCTGGCGGCGGCCCGGCGAGGCGCAGCCTCCGCCAACGAGCGCGAGGCGAAGAACGTGGACCGGGCACGGGAGGCCATCGAGAGCGGCACCGAGGAACACTGCCCCACCTGCCACCGCGGGTTCGAGAGCGGCGAGTTCGACGAGATAGTGGCCACCCTGAATCGACAGGCCGCGGCCCTCCGGCGGCTCGCGGCAAAGGCGCTGGAAGAAGCCGAGAAACACGCCGACGCCGCTGACGCCGCGGAGGAGAAGCTGCAGAAGGTCGCAGCGCGTCTTTACCGCTGGCGCGAGCGGCGCGAGGCACTCGTCCGGGCCGAGACGGCTACTACCGATCGGCGGGAGGTCTTGAGGCGGGCCGTCGAGCGCCAGCGAGATCTCGAGGCACGCCTGGACGGATCTCACGCTCCCACCGAGGCAGACCTGGAAGACGCTCAGGCCCGTTGCACCTACCTGCGGAGCCTGCGCGACGCTCTGCCCGGCATGCGGAACCTGGCGCGCGAGCACTCCGGGTTGTGCGAACGGGCAGAGGAGTTGGCCACCGAGCTGGAGAGTCTCGCCGGCGTCTCCTATGACCCTGTTCTCCACCGCGAGCGGCGGGAGGAGAAAACGCGCCTGGAGCGCGTGCAGGGCCGGACGGAGGAACTGGAGCGGCGGATCGGTACTCGTACAGAGGCCGAGCGCGCGCTGGAGGAGGCCCGACGCAAGGCTCGTAAGACAAGCGAAGAGGCAAAGAGACTAGAGGCCGAGATCTCAGCGCTAGGTTTCGACGAGGAAGAGTATGACGCCGCCGAGGAGCGCGTGACGGTCGCGGAGGAGAAGGCTTCCCGGTTGCGCGACGCGCGGGAGCATACCGGCGGCGAGTGGAGAGACGCCGACCACCGCATCGAGCGCGTAACAGCGGAACTGAAGCGGCTCGAAGCCGACCGGAAGCTCGCCAACGAGCGGGCCGCCGGGGCGGCGCGGATGGACGAGATGGATAAGCTCTTCACCGAGTTCTTCCGCGGCCTTACGGCAAGGGTGCGACCGATGCTGGAGGTAGAGGCGTCAGACCTGGTGCGCGAGCTGACGGACGGGCGCTACGAGCGGATGGAGTTCGACGAGAACTACCGGGTGAAGCTGCTCGACCGCTTCGACGACTCGTACGCTATCGAGCGGTTCTCGGGCGGCGAGGCCGACGTGGCGAGCCTGTCGGCCAGGATCGCGCTCTCCAAAATTATCGCCGCTCGTGGCTCGGAGGCGCTCGGGTTCCTCGTCCTGGACGAAGTCTTCGGTAGCCTGGACGCCGAGCGGCGCAACAACGTTCTGCTCGCCCTGGAGCGTCTGAAGCGGTCGTTCGGCCAGATCTTCATCATCTCCCATGTCGCCGACGTGCAGGAGTCCGCCCTCTTGGATGAGCTCTGGCTCGTCGAGGAAGACGAAGACGGCAAGAGCACCGTCCGGCGTGTAGAGCAGGACCCCGTGGAATCGGCAGAGGCGCTGAACGACGCCATCTCCGGGCTGTAGAGGCGAACCCCAGTGGGAAATACGCCAAGAAGAGTCCCGAGAGGCCCCTGGTCCACCGAGTTCCCCCTCGTAGGCCCCGCCAGCGAGCCGGTGGATCTCGCCCGCACGTTCCGCTCCCACGGGCTCGCCGCCCTCCCTCCGATGTTTCCAGACGCACAGGCACACCTCCTCGAAGCAACCCTTCCCCTGAACGGAAGCGCGCCGCGGACCGTCCGGATCTTCCGGGGCAGACCGGGCTACGGGATAGTGGAAGCCGTTGGCACGCCGCCGGGGCCTGAAGAAAGGCTAAGGCTCATGGCTACGGTAAGGCACGTTCTCCGGCTGGACGAGGACCTCTCCGGCTTCTACGAGCGGGCCTCGGGAGATCCGGAGCTGTCGTGGGCCACGAGGGGCGCGGGGCGCATGATCCGGAGCGCCACCATCTTCGAGGAGGTGATAAAGACCCTCTGCACCATCAACTGCGCATGGTCGGCCACGACGAGAATGGTGAGCGCCCTCGTCGAGCACCTCGGCGAGAAGGCCCCTGGCGCCCCCAAGGCCGGTCCCGCGAGACGAGCCTTCCCAACTGCTCGGACGATGGCCGAGACCGGAGAGGAGTTCTACAAGGATGTAGTGCGCGCTGGGTACCGCGGCAGGTACATGCTGGCCCTGTCCCGCTCGGTCGCGGAGAGTAAGGTAGATCTCGAAGCGCTCGACGCACCCTGCGAGGAGCTCCCCGACGAAGAGTTGGAGAGGCGGCTGCTAGCGCTGCCGGGCATAGGACCTTACGCTGCAGCCCACGTCATGATGATGCTCGGCCGGTACTCCCGGCTCATCCTCGACTCCTGGACGCGACCGACGTACGCGAAGCTCGCCGGACGGCCTACTACGGACCAGGAGATAGTAGACCACTTCTCCGGTTACGGACCCTACGCGGGTCTGGCCTTCTGGCTCTATCTCACTCGCGGATGGGTGGAAGAACCGGCGGATGCCCAGGTGGCCCGTATTCAGGAAGCATAACACCTCAAACCCCCTACGCCACGATCTCCGGCCCCAGGCGTTCGACTATATCCGTGGCCGACGCTGCCTCCACGTCCACGAGGCGAAAAGCCGCCCCGCCGGAGCCGGAAGCTACTTCGACCTTTAGAGTAGCGAGACGTTGGCGCCGCTGGAACGGAGAGACGGAGAAGCCGCGGGACTGGAGCCTGCCCCGCGGGGCCACGATGGTTGTCCGCGCTAGGCGCCTGAAGCGGAGTACGAGCCGGTCGCCGTCGAGGCCGTGGCCCGCCGCCCGGTAGAGGAGCGAGCCGTACAGGACGGCCGGGAGCGCGAAAAGAAGAGCGAGGAGACCCCAGGGGAAGAGCAAGACCGCGAGGAGCACCGAGATCGGGAGCACCGGCAACGCCGCCCGCACAGAGTAGCGGCGTCTCGCGCGGGTCGGGAGGGGCTTTAAGTGTTCGAGGGGAGCGGCGAAGCGAGGAGCCGCTCCCCTTAGCAGTTCCTCGACCTCCTTTCGGGGCAGGAGCGGGAAGAGGGCGGTCGAGATGCCCCTCTCGTCGGCGAACCCGGCGCTCTCGACCCGGAGCGCAGCGTACCCAAGCGGCTGTCGCAAGGCCCCTTCGACGACCTTTATAGCCTGGATACGAGCGACGGGGATCGTCGTCTCATAGCGGTGGAGGAGGCCGCGCTTTACGTAAAGGTACTTCCCGTCCGCCGAGCGTGAGAGGGTGAAGCCAGCGTGGGCGAGGATGGTGCCTAGGATCGCGAGCACCCAGGCAAAGAGGGCGACGGCGAAGGCGAGGAGGAGGGTCGCGAAGAAGGTCCGGGGGAGCAAGGCTTCGGAGATACGCTCCGTCAGGTCCCCACGGAGCAGGTCGTCCAGGGTCCGCCAAGCGCCGAAGACGACCGCGGCCGCGACCCCGATCTGCCCGCTCGTCAACCCCGCCAAAAGGAGGTCGCGAACGGAGAGCCTCCGCAGAACCGCCGGCTCTTCAGAGATCTCCGAAGAGGTTCGGCGCGTGCTCACGAGCGCTTCGCGAAGCGCCTCGGCGGCGCTCCGGGAGAGGGCGGGGAGTGTGATCTCCGGCTCCTCCCCACCCCCCGCGGCCTCGACCCGCACCTCGACCACCCCGAAGAGGCGCTGCACGACGCCCTGCACCGTGTTCACGCTCTGGATGCGCTCCAGCGGCAGCGAACGCTCACTCTTCTGCAAGACACCCCGCTTGAGGTGGAACGCCCCACCCGACACTCGGT
>JALZFJ010000086.1 GCA_030867425.1 Actinomycetota bacterium
GTGCCGAGGTAGATCACGGCGAGCAGCACGATCATGCCGACGGTGGCAAACTGCACGAGGCCCGTCGGGCCGCCCGAGCCACCCACGACGAGCACCGCCACGAAGACGAGCGCGATGCCCGCCCACCCGGCGGACCGGTACGCTAGGTACGCCGCGACGAGACCGACGACAGAGTACAGGATCGGCATGAACGGCGCGAACGCAACCGCCCGGGAGGCGGGGCCCGGCGGCAGGTCTATCCCGAGCGCCCAACGCCCTATCTGCCCGACCACTATGAACGCCACGAACGCACCCAGGAAGCTCAGAGCGCCCGTCTTCCAGGTGACAGGCTCCGGATCTAATTCGTGCGGCTCGTACCAGCGTGCCCGACGCTGCGGCTCCCGAGAGCGGCTACGCCCCCGGCTCCCTTCACGGACGTCGTACTCCGGTTCTCTCCTGCGGCGGAACCTGTTGCGGAGGCGCTCGCCCAAAGACGGGCCTCCCGCACCGCCGCGGGACTCGCGCTCGCGGCGCTTTTGGGAGACGTCATCGTCGAGCGAGCCGAAATTCAGGTCGAGGCTCGCAAGCTGGTCGGCGGCATGGGCGAGGTCCAGGGACTCGTCGTGCTGGCGACGGCGGTTCGGGTCCGAGAGCACGGCGTGCGCCTCCTGCAGGAGGCTGAATTCTTTCTCGCTGCCCCCGGCGTGGTCCGGGTGCCGTTCCTTGGCGAGCCTGCGGTAGGCGTTCTTGATCTCGGATTGGGAGGCGTTGCGAGGGACGCCCAAGACATCGTAGTAGTTGATCCGGTCCGCCATCGTCCTCCTATTCTAACCCACGGACGGGCCGTTGAAGGTCCCTTTTGCCGCCCCGAAGAGACCTACAAGGGCGTGCTCGATTTCCTCCTGGCACTTCCCGTCAGCTTCTTCCTCAAGCATCTCCTTGAGGGCCACCTCGGCTGCCTCGCCCCCGATCTCTCCCAAAGCCCACGCCGCGTGCCCCCGCACGAGCGGCGACACATCCTCGTGCAAGGCCCGGACGAGCGCAGGGACAGCCTCTTCGAGCTTCAGGTTCCCCGCGACCACGCAGCAGTTGCGCAAGAGCCCCGCGCGACCAGGACGGGTGAGGGGTGTCTCGCCGAAACGTTCCTCGAACTCCTCGTCGGTCCGGATGTCTAGGACCTCCGTTATCTCGATGTACGGACCGGCACCCGAGTTCGCTGAGAACTCTGCCCAGCGGCTTAATGTCGCCTTGCGCTTGTTGTACGGGCAGACCTCCTGGCAGACGTCGCAGCCGAAGGCCCAGTCGCCAACGGCTCTTCGCAACTCTCGTGGGATCTCGCCCTTGTTCTCAATGGTCAAGTACGAGATGCAGAGTCTCGCATCCACCACGCCGGGAGCCTTTATCGCCCCGGTCGGGCACTTGCTCATGCAGCGGGTGCATTTGCCGCAGGTGCCCGTGCCCTCCCCGTCCGGTTCTATCTCCTGGTCCAAGATCAGATCCGCTATGAAAAAGTAGGAGCCTATCTCGCCGTTGATGAGGCAAGAGTTGCGTCCGAAGAAGCCCAGGCCCGCGTGCTGGGCCGCCGACCGCTCCAGAAGGGGCACCGCGTCCGTGAACGCGCGGGCCTTGATCCTGCACCCCAAAGCCTCCTCTAGCTCCGCCCGCAGCTCGTAGAGACGCTCTTTTATGACGAGGTGGTAGTCCTTGCCCCAGGCGTAACGGGCGACCCGACCCTCGCCTTCCAGGTTCTCAGGGTGATCCCCCGGATAGTACGAGACGCCCAAAGAGACCACGCTCCGGGCGCTCTTCTGCAAACGACGCGGGTCCGATAAGAGCCCCACCGGGCGGCGCATGTAGCCCATGTCGGCGGCCATCCCGGCCTCCTGCCAACGTCTCAGGCGCTCGCCACCTCTCGCCAGCGGTTCGGCGGCCGTCACGCCGACGAGATCAAAGCCCGCAGCCCGCGCCTTCTCTTCCAAGATGCGCCGGGCATCGCGTGGACCTCTCGCCCTTCCCTGCTGCAGTCGCTTCTCGCCCATAGGTCCGCCGATTGTACCCGGCCGTGGCCGGGTTCGTCGCGATGCCTGGGGCAGCCTCTAGCCGTTTCGAAAGCACGGGCGATGCCCAAAATACAGATTGTGCCTGAGTTTCTGAAAAAACGTGTAACATTCCGTTAACATTCAGGAGGTGGATCGCGCGGAAGAGATACGTGACATCTTGAAGTTGCAAGACGAGCTCGTCCGGCACCGGATAGCCTGGGACGTTGGACCCTGGCTGGAGTTGGAGATGTCCACGCCGCAGCTCAAGGCGCTGCTTCTGGTCTCCGAGGAGGAGGGGATCCGGATGCGCGATCTGGCGCGTCGCCTCGGCGGCTCGTTCTCGAACACGACGGTGCTGGTCGACCGACTGGTGGAACGGGGCCTCGTGGAGCGTCTAGCCGCGCCCCAGGACCGGAGGGTAGTGCTGGTCCGGGCCACCAAAGAAGGACGGCGTCTCGTCGAACAGCTCGTCACCTCCTGGCGGGCGCTCTCGTACCCCCTCCTCGAAACCCTCGACCAAAGAGACTTGGCCACAATCCACAAGGCGCTCCGCGTGCTTCTGAAAGCAGCCCAACAGAATCGGTAAGACCCAACCAGGATCCTCGCCCGTCGAACACTCTAGGGTAGAAGGCCGTGGGTATAATGTGATGCATCCGTGGGAAGAGGAACGATCAAAGGAGCTCGGCCACGGCTACGATCTAGTGCGGTGATGTACGAAGAGGCAAGAAGCTTCGACGACGTTAACTGATGATTGGGCCACGGTACCGAGCGGCTCGGAAAGGAGAAAGCAGCGGTATGACCACACAAACGTCCGAACAGGCCATAATCGAGGGTGTCAAAAAGCAGCTCTTTATCGGCGGTGAGTGGCGCGACGCCGCGGGGGGCGGAACGCTCGCCGTGGAAGACCCCGCGACCGGCAAGATCCTCTGCGAGATCGCCGATGGGCAACCCGACGACGCTCTGGCGGCGCTCGAGGCGGCCGATAAGGCCCAGGCCGACTGGGCGAAGACGGCGCCACGCCAGCGCGGCGAGATCCTCAGGAGCGCCTTCGAGATGATTATGGAGCGCATCGACGACCTCGCCCTCTTGATGACCTTGGAGATGGGTAAGCCAGTCGCCGATTCGAAGGCGGAGATCACCTATGCTTCGGAGTTCTTCCGCTGGTACTCTGAGCAGGCCGTGCGCATCGGCGGCAGCTACTCCATCTCGCCGGACGGCAACCAGAGGATCCTGACCATGAAGCAGCCGGTAGGCCCGTGCCTCATGATCACGCCCTGGAACTTCCCGATGGCGATGGGCACGCGCAAGATCGGGCCGGCGGTAGCGGCGGGCTGCACGATGGTCATGAAGCCGGCCAAGACGACACCGCTTTCGATGCTTGCTTTGGCGGAGATCCTGGAGGAGGCTGGGCTCCCGGGAGGCGTGCTGAACGTCGTTACGAGCTCCTCGTCGAGCGACGTCGTCTCCCCCATTATTGCCGATCCGCGCCTGCGCAAGCTGACCTTCACTGGCTCGACGCCGGTCGGACGCCAGCTCATGGAACAGGCTTCGGAGAAGCTCTTGCGGGTCTCGATGGAGCTCGGCGGCAACGCACCTTTCCTGATTTTCGAGGACGCGGATGTAGACGATGCCGTCGCAGGTGCCACGGTCGCCAAGATGCGCAACATCGGCGAGGCCTGCACGGCGGCCAACCGCTTCCACGTCGCAGGCTCCATAGCGGACGAGTTCGCGGAGAAGCTCGCGGAGAAGATGGGCCAGATGAAGGTAGCCCGCGGCACGGAGGAAGGTGCCGAGGTCGGACCGCTCATCGACGGGGATCAGCTCGGCAAGGTCGAGTGGCTCGTCAACGACGCTTTAGATAAGGGCGCAAAAGCGCTCGTCGGCGGGCAGAAGATCAACGGCCACGGCTACTTCTACCAGCCCACCGTCTTGAACGACGTGCCGAAAGAAGCCGAGCTTCGCTACGAGGAGATCTTCGGCCCCGTGGCCCCGGTCTTCTCGTTCGACTCTGAGGAGGAGGCGATTGCCGCGGCCAACGACACAGAGTATGGCCTTGTCTCCTACGTCTACACGAGCAACCTGCGGCGCGCACTCCGCGTGGTCGAGGGTCTCCAGACAGGCATGGTCGGCCTGAACCAGGGCATGGTCTCGAACGCGGCTGCGCCCTTTGGCGGGATCAAGCAGTCGGGTTTCGGTCGCGAGGGCGGTTACGAGGGCCTCGAAGAGTACCTCGAGACGAAGTACGTCGCGATCAACCTCCCCGCCGAGGCCCCGTTCTAGGGAAGATGCCGGCGTAGCGGTAACTACCGCTACGGACCGCGCCGAGTGAACGGCGTCGCTGCCGGGAGCCCCTCCGCCAGCTACCATGAGGGGCGATGATCACGAGCATTCACAACCGTCTGCTGGCTTTGGGTGCCCTCTGGGGGCTTGTGCTTGCAGCTTTGCCCGCAGCGCTGTCGTGCGCCAGCCTGAGCGGCGCCATAGGCACTCTCGTCGCCGGGTCCCGGGCGGTGGCTGTTCCCTTCGCTAGGCGGGGCTTGCTCGCAATCTCCGGGGTCGGGGCGTTGCAGGGGTTGGTCTCCGGTACGTTTGCAGCGCTCTCCATCTGGCTCGCCCTGGCGACCACCATCTCCGAGTTCTCGGCAGGGAGCTCGCTCAAGATCCTCAGCCTCTTGTGGCGTCCGGAAATTTTCGTCGAAAGTGCCACCGCCGCTGTCTTCGTGTATACCGTGGCCGTGGGTATCTTGCTCTCCCCGTCGTCGGAACGGCCGTTTACCGCCTGTTCTGCGAAGAAGACACCGCTCATCGAACCGCCCCCGATACCCGATGACTAAGAGCGTTCGTAACCGACTTCTGACTATAGGCGCTATCTGGGGGATCTCGCTCGCGGTCGTTCCGGCCCTCATTATGACGGACCCTTATCGCATCTCGGGGCTCCTCGGCACGGCCCTAGTGTGCGCCGCATTGAGCGGCTGCGTGGGCACGCTCGTTGCTGGACAGCGGGTAGCGCGGAGAGGCTCCCGGCAGGAGGACGCCAGGCGTACGAGGGTGTTGGAGGGGATCGGGACTGGGGCTGTGCAGGGGCTCGTGGGCGGAGGATTGGCGGCACTCCTGTTCTGGGCGCTGATGGCGCTTGCCGCCTCCGGCTTCACGCTCCATAACCCGGTCGAGCTCTCGGTCCTCACGAGCCCAAGGGTCTTCCTGGGCAGCTTCTTCGTCTCCCTGTTGGCCTTTTTGTACGCGCTCGCGGGCGGCCTCTTGCTCGGCCCCGTTTTCGGAACGCTCGTAAACCGCGCCGCCCGTGCCGGCAAGGACGCCGGCGAGAAGGAGGATCTCGTTGTACGCTAAACTCTTGGGGATAGGGGTCGTCTACGGCCTCGGCTTCATGATCATAAAATCCCTCTTCCCGACCCCCGTGATACTCCTCATCGCGGGCGGGCAGAGCAGCGAAGGCGACCTCACGACGCTGGCGAGCGTGTACATGGGCTCGGGGCTCCTCGCCGGCGTCATCGGCGGGCCGCTCTTCGGGGCCCTCCTGCTCCGTCGCAGGGGTTCCGGGACGAACGTGGGAAGGTTCAGCGCGGTGCAGACAGCCGGCGCAGATCTCTGGCGCTCGCTCGTCTTGAGTTTCCTGTTCGCGCTGCTGATAGGCCTGATCTCCGGCCTCCTCACGATGGGAGCCTACCAGTTCGGCGTCTTGCCCCCCGGCGGCGTCCTTGACCCCCTCAGGCCCATACGTAATGCGAACCACCCGGCTGGCCCTCTGCTCCTCGTCGCCTGGACTTTAGCTCGCGACCTACTCCCCGCCATGCTCGCCGGCCTCTTCCTGGCACCCTTCGGCGGCGGCTTTTTGTACCGCACCTACGCCTCTCGGCGTCCCCCAAAGGACGCAGGGAACAGACCCTTCGAGGATTATTAGAAGCCGTCGGCATCGTGATCAGCCGTCAGAAAAGGGTCGGATGCCACCGGGTGTCGGCTTAGAGCTTCCGCCAATATGCGAGTAGCGTAAGGCGAGCAGCGTATGCATCAAGGTGAGATGAGACGACTGTTCATTCACTTTGAGAGCAGTCAAGTGCGAAGCGAAAGTTGATAGCCTGTTGGCGGAAGCCTCTTAGCAGCGGAGGGCGCCACCCAGCAAAAAGCCGACGCTGAAACCTAAATAATACTGACGAGCGGCGAAATCTTACACTCCGCCAGCGCGTAGCTCTCCTGCGCCCGCGACGAACGCACCAGGTACTCCAGGCAGTTAGCCCGGCAGTCCACCTTCCCGCATGGCACCTCGATCGTCCCTAAGTCCTCCATGATCCGGACCACCGGGTCTAGACCGTCCCCGGGCATCGCGTCTCTGCGGCGGACGTATGCGCCCTCCTCGTAAGAAAACCGTCCGTAACGGAACTTAGCCATAGCCGAATTGTACACTAATCGCTTGATCTGGATCACACAAACTGTGAGACCATGAGCAACGCGACCTTCTACATCGTCGACGGCTTCACATTCCATATTGCTGGATCGGGTGAGTCAGGGCGAGCAAACCGGTAGCCCGGCTGGTCGCGCCGTGGGGAAGAGGCTAGCGCGTCGGGAGCCGGGAAGCACGTTGGGGTAGATGGTCGCCGGAGAGGACTATGAGGTGCTGCCCGTTCACCTGAGCCACGCGCTGGGCGTCCATGCTCTACCCGACCATCAGCGGGATCCCTTCGACTGCCCCCTGGTTGCACAGTCTCTCCTGGAGGAGTTGCTCGTCCTGAGCGCAGATCCGCGGGTCATCCTCTACCCTGTAAAAGACGTTTGGTAGGGCCGACGGAGCCCATAAGCGATGGTATGCTCGGGCGCGCCGTTCGGGAAATAGAGGCGTTGGGAGTACGGTAGGATCGGATGGAAGGGGTCGGGCACTACCGGGGAGCCCTTCTGGGCCTGGCCACCGGAGACGCTCTCGGAGCACCTGTGGAGGGAATGCCACTCGGCACTTTCGCTCCCATCGAGGACATAGTCGGGGGCGGTATTCACCGCCTCAAGCCCGGCTATTGGACCGACAACACCTCAATGGCGCTGTGCCTGGCGGAGAGCCTCATCGAGAAGAGAGGATTTGACTCGATTGACTAGCTCGGGCGATACCTGCGGTGGTTCCGGGAGGGCTACTTTAGCTGCACGGGGGAGTGCTTCGGCATAGTCAACACGAAGAGGGAGGCCATCCTTCGGTTCGAGGAGACCCGCGAGCCGTACTGCGGCTCTACGGACCCGCAGAAGGCCGGCAATGGCTCGATCATGCGGCTCGCGCCGGTCCCCCTGTTCTTCGCCAGGCATCCAAAGGAGGCCATCGAACGGTCGGCGGAGAGCTCGCGGACGACTCACGGTGCCGAGGACACCGTGGACGGCTGCCGGTATCTCGGGGCCCTGCTGTTCGGAGCGGTGAACGGGGCCGGCATAGACGAGCTGCTCTCGGAGCGGTACTGCCCAGTGCCCGGATACTGGAAGGAGAAGCCGCTCACCGCCGAGATTGATGAGGTCGCCCGCGGCTCGTTCAAGCGTAAGGAGCCGCCGTAGATCCGGAGCCTGAGGTACGTGGTGCGCTCGCTCGAAGCAGCGCTCTGGGCCTTTGACGAGAGCGTCTCGTTCGAGGAGGGGTGTCTCCTGGCAATGAACCTCGGCGACGACGCGGACACGACAGCCGCCGTCTACGGTCAGCTCGCGAGGGCCTTCTACGGCGAGGAGGAGATACCGGAGCACTGGCTATTGACGTTGGCGCATCGCGGTGTCGTCGAAGACCTCGCCGAAAAACTCTTCGATCGGTGTCCCGGTGCAGGGTAGTCCCAAGTTGGTAACATCACTCTCGTGAGGGAGATTCTCGAACAAACGGGGCCGAACGAGGTCTTCGCGCGGGACGGGACCCCGCGTGAGCTTTACGAGCCGGTGCTGGACGAGCTGGAGCAGATGGGCGTTGAGGAGTGGGAGAGACGTACGGGTCGGGCTTGCGAGAGGATCATCGAAGAGCAACACGGCTACGGCATCCTCGAAGGGGACAAAACCCACCCCACCGATTGGTTCCCGCGTCTGCTCTCCGCTGGAGAGTGGGAAATGATCGAGCGCGGCCTCACTCAGCGCTCTCTCGCGATCAATGAGTTCCTGAGGCGTCTGGAGGCGGGCAGAGAAGAGGTCGTCCCCAAAGAAATCATCGAATCGAGTACCCTCTACGACGCCTCCATTCCCGTCCGCTTCGGGGAGGTGCCCGCGCGCCAGATGGGCATAGACCTCGTCGCGTTCGAAGAGAACGGGGCCTGGAAGTACTCCATCATCGAGGACAACGTACGGATGCCCGTCGGCGCGATGTCCATGAGCCGCCTGCGCAAGCTCACGCCCAAGGTCTTCCCCGAAGCTTACGCGGCGCTTTCGGTGCGTACTTTGGATGGCCTGCTCGGGCGGCTCGGAGACGTGCTGCGGGCGTCTTCCCCGCGCCCCGATCCCACGCTCGCTATCCTCTCCACCGGTCCCGAGGACCAGTACTACCTCGACCACAACCTCTTTGCCAAAGAGACGGGTGCCATCCTCGCCGAGCGGCACGAGGTCGAGCTCGACAGTGAAGGGTACCTGCTTCATAGGGCGACGGGGCAGAGGATAGACGTGTTTTACGAGCGCATAGAGGAGGGCAGGATCTTCGACGACCTCCCCGGGCTCGTCGAGTCCCACCTCGAAGGCAAGGTGCAGGCCATCTTCCCCAAGAACTCGGAGATAACGGACGACAAGGGCGTCTACACCTTCATCCCAGAGATGATCCGGCGCTACGTGGGCGAAGAGCCCGTGATCCCGAACGTCGAGACTTACTCCTTGGCCGTCAAGGAGGACTGCCGCTACGTCCTTGACCACTTCGACGAGATGGTCGTGAAGAGCCGCAGCGGTTGGGGTGGCAAGGACGTCCTCATCGCCCCGGAAGAGCCCGAAGAAACCATCGAGGAGTTTCGCAAGATGGTCGAAGAGAACCCGATAGAGTACGTCGCCCAGCGTCTCATTGACTTCTCGACCCACGTCCTCTGCTCCGTCGAGGACGGGGAGATAACCCTGCGCGACTCTTACGCCGACTACCGTGTCCAAGGCTTCGTATCGGACCCGGAGACCGTCGAGATCGTGCCCGGCGCCATGACCCGCGTCGCCTCGCCCGGCAGCCGTCTGGTCAACATCTCCAGCGGGGGTGTCATGAAAGACACCTGGGTCTTGAGCTAGGTAGATGGCGGCTGGCCTGCGCGGGCGCGTGGCGGTGGTGACCGGCGCGGGCCGGTGCCGGGGGATAGGGCCGGCGATCTGCAAAGCCCTCGCCGAAGAGGGCGCGGACATCTTTTTTACCTACTGGAAGGAAGATGACGAACCAGAAGGCCTGCTTGAAGAGCTGCGCCGCGTGGGCGTACGGGCGGAGACGATGGAGGTGGACCTCTCCTTGCTCGAGTTTCCGGAACGGCTGCTGGATATGGTGGCCGAGCGGCTCGGTCCGCCCTGGGTGCTCGTGAACAACGCCGCATACTCCAGCCGCGATGGCTACGAGGCACTTGACGCCGCGACCCTCGATGCCCACTACGCGGTCAACCTCCGGGCCACAGCACTACTCAGCGTCGAGTTCGCCCGTCGTTTCGGCGGGGGGTCGGGAGGCAGGATTGTCAACCTCACGAGCGGGCAGTCCCTAGGGCCCATGCCGGGAGAGCTCGCCTACGCCGCGACCAAGGGCGCTATCGAGGCCTTCACTCGAACTCTCGCCACGGAGGTTGGGCAGAAGGGGATAACCGTCAACGCTGTGAACCCCGGGCCCACGGACACGGGCTGGATGGCGGACGAGCTAAGGCGGGAGCTCTCGGGCAGGTTTCCCGCCGGCAGGGTCGGCGAACCCGAGGACGCGGCGCGGCTCGTGACATTCCTCGTGAGCGAGGAGGCAGCCTGGATCACGGGTCAAGTAATCCACTCCGAGGGCGGTTTCCTTCGCTCCTGAATGGCACGCCGCTCTGGGTTAACATGAGCAAGCCATGGAGCCAGCCGGAGGTTTCTTGAAGATCCTGCGCCGCTCGTCGAAGACGTTGCTCGACGACGGGGAGGACGAGCTCAACGCCTACGTCCGAGGACCGCTCTACCCCCGACCGGTCCTCTACGCGCTCTTAGCCCTCTTCGCCGTCTCGGTCATGCTCACGATGGACTGGTTCGGCCTGCTGCTCCTCAACTCCGACGGCGTCGTCCAACAGATAGGTGCCTTGAACGTCCTGCGCGCAACGGCCGCCCTTATGGGAGGTATAGCCTTACCGTCCATTTTGCTAATCCCCCACTACAAGCGCCTATACACCTACACCTCCGAGGAGAACGTCTTCTTTACCATCACCTTCTCCCTCTCCTTCATGATGGGCACCCCGTGCGCACTCGTCGGCTTCTTCGCTTGAGAAGTGTTCAGCTTGTCAGCAAGAACGGGGATGGAGGAGATGAGGCTTTGATCGAGGCGTCACTATTCGCATAGTGTCAGCAAGCAACCGGCTTTTACTCTTTACTATCCTCCAATCCCCCACCGAAGAGCGTCCCAGGCCAGCGTCGCACAATGGATGCGGTTCGGGGTCCAGTAGATACCATTTAGCGTCACGAGCTCTCCGAGATCTTCTCGCTCTTCTGTAAGTATCACTCCAGGAAAGCTTCGATCTCCACCGCTGCTTCCTCGCGATCCTTGCCGCGAGGCGCTCGCTCTACTCCCTGCCCCCCAGACCCCGACTGAAAGCGTCCCAAGCAAGCGTGGCGCACTTTATGCGGGAGGGGTATTGGATCACGCCCCTAAGCGCCGCAAGGTCCTCAGTCTCCGGGAACTTCTCCTCGCCGACCATCATGGTCTTGAACCGCTCGATCTCAGCCTCCGCCTCCTCGCGGTTCTTGCCCAGGAGCTTCTCGGTCATCATCGAGGCCGAAGCCTGTGAGATCGAACAGCCGCGTCCCTCGAACTTCACCTCGGTGGCCTTCCCATCCCGGAAGTTGGCGTAGACCGTGATCTCGTCCCCGCATAAGGGATTGAGGAGGTGCTCCTCCACCTCGGCGCCCGCAAGCTCCCCCCGGTTTCGAGGACTCCGGTAGTGGTCCATGATGATTTGTGTGTAGAGCTCGCGCATCATGAGGCGAACGCTCCAAAGAACTCGCGGGCGCGATCGAGAGCCCCAACCAGCGCGTCCACCTCTTCCTCGGTGTTGTACAGGTAGAAGCTCGCCCGCGAAGTGGCAGCCACGCCGAGTCGCCGCATCAGGGGCTGGGCGCAGTGGTTGCCGCTCCTTATCGCTATTCCTGCCTCATCCAGGATCTGGGAAAGGTCGTGCGGGTGCACGTCCGGCATAGAGAAGGATACGAGACCGGTGCGTCCCTTCTCTGGACCGTAGACCGTCCCGCCCTCCACCTCCCGGATCTTCTCGTAGGCGTACTCCCCGAGCCGCCGCTCATGCTCTCGGATGTTCTCCATGCCGACATCGTTTAAGTAGTCGATCGCGGCTCCGAGGCCGATGGCCTGCGCTATGTTCATGGTGCCGGCCTCGAACTTATAGGGAAGATCGTTCCAGGTTGCGTGGTCGAGGTGAACCTCCCGGATCATCTCCCCTCCACTTAGGAACGGGTCCATCTCCTCCAGTACCTCCGGCTTGCCCCACAGCACCCCAACACCTGTCGGCCCGAGCATCTTGTGCCCGCTGCACGCGAAGAAGTCGCAGGCCGAAGCTCCTACGTCGACCGGCATGTGCGGCGCGCTCTGAGCCCCGTCCACTAGCATCAGCGCTCCGACACTGTGTGCAAGCTCCGCCAATTCCTCGATCGGATTGATAGTCCCCAAAACGTTCGAGGCATGTATACAGCCGACGAGCTTCGTCCTGGACTCGATGAGGCGTTCCGCCTCCTCCATGTCCAGCGTCCCGTCTTCCAGTATTGGGATGAAGCGCAGCTTCGCTCCGGTGGCACGGGCGGCGAGTTGCCAGGGGACGAGGTTCGAGTGATGCTCGGTTTCGGTGAGTACCACCTCGTCCCCCTCGCGCAAATTCTTCCGACCCCAGGCGTAGGCCACGAGGTTTGTGGACTCGGTCGTACCCCGGGTGAAGACGAGGCTCCTGACGTCTGGCGCACCGAGGAAGGAGGCAACCTTTTCCCGCGCCTCCTCGTAGGCCGCCGTCGCCTCCTCTGCAAGACGGTGCACGGCCCGGTGGATGTTGGCGTTGTGCACTTCGTAGTACTCGCCGAGGGCGTCGAGCACCCGCCGCGGCTTCTGCGAGGTCGCGGCGTTGTCCAGGTAAACGAGCCTCTTCTCACCGATCCTACGCTCCAGGATGGGGAAGTCTTTTCGGACCTTCTCTACGTCGTACACGGCTTTTCTACCTCCTGCGGCGTCCTCTTCCCGCCACCTTCACCCGCTTCGGGTTGAGCGCCACGTACACGTGCCCGTTCTCGACTTTTACCTCGTGCTTCGGGAGGGGCTTAATGGCCGGGAGGCTAAGAGCTTTGCCGGTAGTGACGTCGAACTTCGCCCCGTGCAGCGGGCACGTGAGCTCTTTGCCGGCGAAGTCGCCTTCGCTGAGGTACGCGAACTGGTGGGTACAGACATCCTCGAAGGCGTGGAACTCGCCGTCCACGTTGCAGAGGGCCACGGGACGGTCCTCTACCTGGTACTGCTTCACCTCGCCGGGAGCGACCTCGTGCGCTGCGGATATCTTGTGGAACTCGGCCATGACTTGCCTAGGCTACCTGCTCCTCGAAGCCGAGCCCAATCTTGCCCTCTATAGCCCGGTCTAGCTTCTCTTTCAGGCCCCGCAGAGGGATGCGGCTCGTGACTTCGCCGAAGAAACCGAACACGACGAGCTTCTCGGCCTCCCGACGTGGTATGCCGCGGCTCATCAGGTAGAAGAGCTCGGTCTCGTCCACCTGCCCCGTCGTCGAGCCGTGGGAGCACTTCACGTCGTCGGCCATGATCTCCAGGTTCGGCAAGCTCACGGCGAACGCCTCGTCGGTCCCGAGGATGATGTTCCTGTTCGTCTGGTAGGCGTCGGTCTTCTGCGCCCCGGGCTCGACCCGGATCAGCCCGGAAAAGACCGTGAGCGACTCATCCCTTAAAGCGCCCTTGTAAAGAAGGTCCGAGTGGGCGTTGGGGGAGATATGGTCCTGCAAGGTGTGGTGGTCGAGGACCTGGCTGGAATCGGCGAAGTAAAGCCCGAGCATCTCCGAGTCGCTGCCCGTTGCGACGAGGCCCGCCTCGACGTTGGTGCGCGAGAGCTGGGAGCCCAAAGAGACGACGAGGCTCCTGATCGTGGCGTCCTTCTCGGTGGAGGAGCGGATGGTGTTGAAGTGCAGCACGTTTCGCTCCCAGTTCTGCAGCGAGACGTAGCGTAAAGAGGCGCCCTGCCCCGCGTAGAGTTCCACCGCCCCGTTAGAGAACGCGGGCTCTTCGCCGTCCGCGGAGGCGTACTCGTCTATGTACGTAACGCTCGCGCCCTCCTCGACGACGACGAGGGTACGCGGCATGATCGAGCCGAGCACGTCGAGCCAGTGGTAGCTCTGCACGGGCATCTCGACGTCCACCCCGCGCGGCACGTACAAGAACGACCCGCCGGAGAACGCCGCAGCGCTCAGGGCGGCGAACTTGTCGTAGCCCGCCGGGACGAGCCCGAAGAGTTTCTCCTTGACGAGCTCCTCGTGTTCGGCGAGGGCGGTGTGCAGGTCGGTGAAGACAACGCCCTTAGCCTCCAGCTCCTCGTCCACCCTGGAGTAGGTCATCTCGGAGTTGTGATGGACGACGAGGGCGGAGTTCTCCTCGCCCTCCTTTATCAGCTTCTGGACGGCCTCCGGGAGGTCCTCTTCGTCGGCTACGTCCGGGCTCGGGGCATAGGGGGCGAAGTCTTCGATCTTCACGTCCGAGATGTCCGTGTAGCGCCAGGCCTCGTCTCGTAACGTCGGCATCGGCATCTGTTCGAAGGCGCGCCACGCTTCTAATCGCTTCTCCGTGAGCCAGACGGGTTCGTTCTTGAACCTGGACAGGGTCTCCACGACCTCGGCGCTTATACCTTTGTTCTTTAGTACCTCCGGGACGCCGTACCTCTGCATATCTCTAGCCTCTCTCGTCTCTCAAAAACGGGGGCGGACCCCTAGAAGAGCCCGCCCCACCAAACCTGCTCTGCCGAACTACAAGCTTCGGAACCTAGCCGACCGAGCCCTCCATCTCGAGCTGGATCAGACGGTTCAGCTCGATGGCGTACTCGAGCGGGAGTTCCTTGGCGATCGGCTCGATAAAGCCGTTGACGACCATCGCCATCGCCTCCTCCTCGGAGAGGCCCCTGCTCATGAGGTAGAAGAGCTGGTCCTCGCCGACCTTCGAGACCGTCGCCTCGTGCTCGGTCGTGACCTTCTTCTCCTCGATCTCGATGTAGGGATAGGTGTCGGTGCGCGCCTTCTCGTCGAGCAGGAGCGCGTCGCACTCGACCCTGCTCTTGGCGCCCTCGGCCCCCTCGTGCACCTTGAGGAGACCACGGTACGTGGACCGCCCCGTCCCCTTGGAGATGGACTTGGAGGTGATGCGCGAAGAGGTGTTCGGCGCGGCGTGGACGACCTTGCCGCCCGCGTCCTGGTGCTGCCCGTCGCCGGCGTAGGCGACGGAGAGGATCTCGCCGCGGGCGCCCTCACCCATGAGGTAGACCGCGGGGTACTTCATCGTGAGCTTGGACCCGAGGTTTCCGTCTACCCACTCGACGGTGGCGTTCTCGTAGGCCACGGCCCGCTTGGTCACCAGGTTATACGTGTTGTGCGACCAGTTCTGGATGGTCGAGTACCGGATGCGCGCGCTCGGCTTGGCGATCAGCTCGACGACGGCGGAGTGGAGCGAGTTCGTCGTGTACGTCGGCGCCGTGCAGCCCTCGATGTAGTGGACGTAGGCGCCCTCGTCGGCGATGATGAGGGTCCGCTCGAACTGCCCCATGTTCTCGGCGTTTATGCGGAAGTACGCCTGCAGCGGGATGTCCACGTGTACCCCCGGCGGGACGTAGACGAACGAGCCCCCCGACCAGACCGCGGAGTTGAGCGCCGCGAACTTGTTGTCATCGGGCGGGATGATCGTGCCGAAGTACTCGCGCACGAGGTCCTCGTGCTCCCTCAAGCCCCCGTCCATGTCGAGGAAGACGACGC